>JACRBX010000237.1 GCA_016219225.1 Deltaproteobacteria bacterium | reverse complement strand
GGGAAAATGACATGTTGACTTTGAAAGATGTAAACTGCTTTTTTGGCAAAAGCCATGTTCTGCATAACACCACCCTGGAGATCCGGGAAAAGGAGCTGGTGGGCCTGGTCGGCAGAAACGGGGTAGGGAAATCCACGACCTTGAAGGCCATCATGGGGCTGGTTCCCGCCAAAAGCGGGTCCATTCAACTCGATGGGCTAACCCTTTCCGAACAGCCGGCTTATCAGGTTCCCCGTCAGGGAGTGGCCTATGTGCCCCAGGGGCGCCATCTGTTCCCAAAATTAACCGTTATGGAAAATCTCCGGATCCCGGTGGTTCAGGGGACCCCGGACCAGGCAAAATTAGAGGAGATCTTCGACTATTTCCCCCGACTGAAGGAGCGGCTCAAGCAAAAAGCCGGAACCCTTTCTGGAGGGGAACAACAGATGCTGGCCGTGGGCCGGGCCTTGATCACCAAACCCAAATTAATCCTCCTGGATGAACCGACCGAAGGATTAATGCCCTTATTGGTCCGCTTGATCAGCCAGACCGTGGAGGCCATTAACCAAAGGGGTACGACCATCCTCCTGGTGGAGCAGAATCTGAAGACCCTGAAAGACATCTGCCAGCGGATCTATATCATGGAAAAAGGGGCCATTGTTTATGAAGGGACCCCGGCCCAATTGGAGGCCGCTGAGGGGATTGAGGAACGGTACTTGAGTGTCAAGGTTTAGGAGGAAGATAGCTTTCAGGGATCGGGGATCAGGGGTCAGGGGTCGAACAGAGATTATTTTCATGATTCGTGATGCCCCCAAGTGCCTAAGGGGGTTTAGTTCGAAAAATGCGAATATCGAACACCGAATTTCGAATTATGAATTATGAATTATGAAGTTTTATTCCCCTTCCTTCGATATTCATTATTCATTATTCGATATTCGATATTCGATATTTTTATCCTTCGTGGCACCCCCCGGGGGTATAAAAGTCTAATAGGCTGTCTGATCGTTCTTTGCATAAGTGTTCCCCCGGTCCTGGCCGGCCCCGATACTTTGGAGAAGAATCCCTTATCCATCAAATGGGATTCTGTGACCGGTGCTCCCCTGACGATTCGGGGGGGGAAAAAGCCCCTGCTGAAAATAGACAACGTTTCCCGCTTGAGTCGGGAGCGGATCACCGCGATAGGGCCTTTACTGGTCAAAAAATATGCCTCTCTGCTTAAAATAGGGCCGGACCAACTCAGGCTGAAAGGGGCGGAACGTATCTCAGGGACCTGGTATGTGAGCTATTGGCAGACTTTCAAGGGCCTGATCATTTATGAATCCTCTCTGGGATTTTCGATAGACCCCCAAGGCCGGGTGGTCTCCTTAGGGGCTATACTTTATCCAAAGGTCCAGGTGCCGGAAAAAAACTTGATCGGCCGCGAAAGGGCTTTGAAAACGGCCCAGGCCCGGATTGCCGATTTTAAAAAATATGAATACCGGCTTCTGGCTGAGAGCACGGTCATATACCCGGAAAGGACCGCCGGAGGGGTGACTTATTACCGGGTCTATGCCTTCAATTTTTTCCCTAAGAAGGCCCTCCATCCGGCCTCGGTTGTAGGGGGATGGGCTGTTTTTGTAGATACCCAGACCGGAAAGCCTGTATTAGAACAGACTTTATTTAAGCCCATGGGGTGCTGTGTTCCTGAAAACTGGACACCACCCAAGGCCGAAGATGTTTATAAAGGGATTTTGGGGAATTAAAATTCTGCACCCCGGTCGTCTCGGGGGTTTATGCCTGGTTCTGTTATTATTCGGGTTTTCGGGCTGCGGCGAAAACAAGGGGAAAACCTCCTGGCCGAAGTCCGGGGACAAGGCCCTGGATTTTGTCGCTCAGGATTTGAAAGGTCAAACCTGGACCCTGGATCGGGTCAAGGGGAAAGTGATTCTGCTCAGGTTCTGGACCGACCAATGCCCTTACTGCCGATATGAAATGCCGGTCATTGAAAAATATTACCGCCGGCTCCGGCCGGCGGGGTTCGAGGTCTTGGCTGTTAACGTCAAGCAAAGTCCTCAGGTGGCCGAAGCCTTCATGGCCCAGATGGATATCACCTTTCCGGTGCTCTTGGATCCATCCGGGAAGATGGCCGAACACTATAAGGTTTATGCGGTGCCGACCAATTTCCTGATCGATCGTAAGGGGGTCCTGCAAAATAAATTGATCGGGGAAGCCTTTCAAGAAGAAAATAATTTAATAAAATTTCTCCGGAATCAATTCCCGGACCAAATGCTTCAATAGGAGGGTTCACCATGAACTTAAAAGAACGTTTTTTAAACCGATTACAGGGCAAGGAAGTCGATGTCACCCCCGTAGGCTGTACCACCACCTACGGGGTGGTTGATTTTATGACGAAATGCGGCTACGAACGGCCCCTGGCCGATACCGATCCTCTGGCCATGACCGAGCTGGCCATGGCCGGACACACCTATGGGGGCTTCGAATGGGTCAAAGCCATGGGCTGGGACATCGTGGCCTTGAGCGAGGCCTTGGGCTGTGAGTTGGGAACCCCAAAAATCGACAGACAGTTTTACATCAATAAATTCCCCTATGCCGACGGCGTGGAGAATCTTGAGTTTCCCTCCGACTTCCTCTCCCGGGGCCGCTTCCCGGCTTTTAAGGAACACATAAAACTCCTTAAAGAACGGGTGGGAGATCAGATGGCCATCTTCGGTGAAACGGAAGGGGCCTTTACCTGCGCCGCCAACCTGGTCGGTCCCGAGCAATTCATCAAGTGGGCCATAAAAAAACCCGACCTGCTGACAAAAACCCTGGAGGTCACCAAGCAGGCGGCCATCGCCGCAGCCAACTTCGCCTTTGACAACGGGGTAGATTTTTTCGTTTTTGCCGAACCGACTTCCGGACCGGCCCTGTTGAATCCGCGGCTTTATGAGAAATTGGTCATGCCCGTGGAAAAAGAGATCGTCAGCCAGATCAAAGGTCCGGTGGTCCTGCACATCTGCGCCGATACCGATCCGATTATTGAGTTCATGTGCCAGAGCGGGGCTGCCGGGCTCAGTATTGAAGAAAAGGCGGACTTAAAACGGGCCGTGGAAATCGCCCACAAATACGGGGTCAAGATTTTCGGTAATGTGGCTACGGCCACCACCCTGTTCAGCGGTACGCCGGAGGAGGTGTATAAGGAATCGATCAAGACCCTGGAAAACGGCACGGATTTCCTTTGCCCGGGTTGCGGCATCGCCCCTCGCTCTCCGCTGGAGAACATTGTTCAAATAAAAAAGGCCAGGGACGACTATTTTAAATAGTCTACGTCATCAACCGAGGTGCGCTTGATGTTAAACCCCCAGGGGCGTCACGGGGCTTGAAAATGATTTTCTTTTAAATTCCGAAATCCGAAATCTGAAATCCAAAATTGGATATTATTTATTGAAGGAGGAACAGGCATGGCTTCAGAAGAAAAAACCCAGGAGATCTTGATAGGTCTTCAGGAGGCGGTAATTGAATTTGACGAGGATAAGACCAGAGAGTTGGCCCAGGCCGCCATTGATGAAGGGGTGGACCCTTTTCGGGCCACCATGGAAGGTCTGGCCGAAGGCATGATCCGGGTCGGAGACCTTTATAATAAAAAAGAATACTTTGTTTCAGAGCTGCTTTTGTGCGCCGACGCCCTTTACGCCGGACTGGAACTGCTCAAACCGGCCATTATCGCCTCGGGAAGAACGAGCGAGGCCAAGGGCTCCATTGTGCTGGGTGTGGTGGAAGGCGATGTCCACGATATCGGTAAAAACTTGATCAAGATGATGTTCGATGTGGCCGGCTGGAACGTCTACGATCTCGGAAAGGATGTCCCTTTGGAAAAATTCGTCGAAGAACAGCTTCGGACCGATTCGGACATCGTCGGTCTTTCGGCCTTGATGACCACCAGTATGATCAGCATGCCGGAAATTGTCAAGAAGCTGAAAGAGAAAAATCCCAAGGTCCGGGTTATGTTGGGCGGGGCCCCGATAACGGCTGAAACTGTGGAAAAATACGGAGCCGACGGGTTCGCTAAAGATGCGGGGACGGCCGTAGATGAAGCCATCAAATTGATCAAAATGTTGAGGACCGAGGAACAGGCCAAATAGGAAGGAGCAGTCTTTATGGCGAGTGGTGAAAATGAAAAATGCCTGGTCATTTTTCAGCCCTCCGGATGTCGAGGGTATGTCGAGAGAGGAAAGACCCTTAAACAGGCCTCCGTGGCCCTGGGCGTGGATATCGAGGGGGTCTGCGGAGAACAGGCTATTTGCGGGACCTGCAAGGTCCGGATTGAAGAAGGGGAATTTGAAAAATACGGGGTCCGTTCCGGCCGGGAGAGCCTCTCGGCCATGGGACCCTCGGAGAGAAAATTCTTTAATTTACGTCAGGTGGATGAAGGCTATCGCCTGGCCTGTCAGGCCCAGATCCTGGCCGACGTGGTTATTTTCGTCCCGGAAGAAAGCCGGATGGGTAAGCAGGTGGTCCGCAAGGCCCCTACTACGCGGCCTATTGCCGTCAACCCGGCGGTGAAAAAATATTCCATAGAGTTGATCAAGGCCACCCTGGAGGATAATGTCGGAGACTGGGAACGGTTGACCGCGGCCCTGGAGGCCCAATACGGACTCAAGGGCCTGACCATAGATTATGAAGTCCTCATGTTTTTGCAGGACCTGGTCCGTCAAGGGGAGTGGAAGATTACCGTTTCAATCTGGCACGGTAAGGAGGTCATCCGGGTAGAGCCGGGGTTTAATGAAAAAGGTTACGGCCTGGCGGTCGATGTGGGTACCTCCACGGTGGCCGGTTATTTATGTGACCTGAGCGACGGTACCGTAGTGGCCACCTCCTCCATGATGAATCCCCAGATCGTCTACGGGGAAGACGTCATGTCCCGGATCAGCTATACCATGACCAATCCGGAAGGCCTGGAGGTCTTAAACCAGGCCATCATCGACGGCCTGAACAATATCGTCGCCGAGGTGGCCGAAAGCGCCGGTATCAAACGCCAGGATATCCTGGATATGTCCCTGGTGGGCAATACCTGCATGCATCATATTTATCTAAACATCAATCCCCGTTATATCGGTCGTTCTCCTTTCCCCCCCAGTTTGCATCATTCCCTGGATGTCAAGGCCCGTGATTTCGGCTTCAAGATCCCCCAGGAAAAAGAGCGGGAAGAGAAAGGAAAGTATGCCCCTTGCCGGGTGGAATGTCCGGCCGGGGTCAATGTGGATGATTTTTTATATCTCATCGCCCAACGCAAATTTAAGGACGCCCTGGAATTGGTCCGCCTGTCTTATCCCTTTTCCGGTGTCTGCGGACGGATCTGCACCCATCCCTGTGAACAGATTTGTGAAAGGGGCAAGGTGGATGAGCCCATCTCCATTCGGGCGGCCCATCGCTTCCTGGCTGATTTTGAACTGTCTTCGGGAAGGGAAAAGGCCACGCCGGTGGAATTGAAAAAAAAGGCCCCCATCGCCGTGGTCGGTTCAGGACCGGCCGGTCTGGCCTGTGCCTATGACCTGATCAATCGGGGCCATCCGGTAACGGTCTTTGAAGCCCAGGCCCGGGCCGGGGGGATGATGCGCTATGGCATTCCAGAATATCGACTGCCCAAGCGTATCTTGGATGATGAAATCCGCACTATTGAAGAATTAGGCGTAGAGATCAAGACCAATACCCCGATAAAAACCCTGAAGGAGGTCTTCGATCAGGATTATACTGCCGTCTTTCTGGCCACCGGGACCTGGAAGAGTCAGAAGTTAAACGTCCCCGGTGAGGACAGCCCGGGGGTCATGGTGGCCCTCGAACTTCTCCGGGAGGTCAATTCAGGGGTCAAAGTCGAATTGAGCGGAAAGGTGGCCGTGGTCGGAGGAGGCAGTGTGGCCGTTGATGCGGCCCGGATGGCTAAACGGTTGGGGGCACAAGAAGTGCATCTGATCTGCCTGGAGTCCGACGACCTGACCTGCAAAGACCGTATGCCGGCCCAGGATCTGGAAATCGAGCAGGCCCGTGAAGAAGGCGTGATCGTTCATCCCTCCCTGGGCGTCGGCGCCATCGTCACCGGCAACGGCCGGGTCAGCGCCGTGGAAACCATAGGCTGCGTATCGGTCTATGACGATCAGGGACGGTTTGCGCCGCAGTTTTCCAAAGAACCGGTCCCCACCATTGCCGTGGAAACCGTCATTGTGGCCATAGGACAAAGGGCCGAAGAAGGCCTCTTTCCGGATTTGGTCCGCACCCCTTCGGGCGTCATTCAGGTGGATGAAAACACCTTTGAGACCAGTGTCCCGGGCGTCTTTGCCGGGGGAGACGGGGCCAGCGGACCGGCCAATGTTATCAAGGCCGTTCGGGCCGGGAAGGAAGCGGCCATTTCCATTGAGCTCTATTTAGCCGGCAAGGATATGAAGGAAGACCGGCCTAAACCGCTTAAAGCCGTAGAAGAAATTCCCAAAGAAGGGGTCAGGAAAGAAGCCCGACAGATGGCTCCCGTATTAGCCCTGGAGAAGCGCCAGGGTTTTGATGAGGTGGAGATGGGCTTTGAAGAATCCCTGGTGATTCCGGAAGCGATGCGCTGCCTTCATTGTGCCGTTTTTGCCCAGAGGGAGGCCTCTGAAGAAAAAGAGGCCCATGGCTGGGGGATCAAGATCGCCCCCGGCGCCTATGTCCATTGCCTGCCTATTGAGGCCGGCTTTGTGGGCGCCGATAATGTGGGCGTACTGATCGCCGAAGCCCCTTATAATCAGGACTCTCTGGAGTTGATTATCGATATCGGCACCAATGGAGAAATCATCCTGGGCAACAAAGACCGCCTGATCTCCGCTTCCTGCGCCACCGGACCGGCCTTTGAGGGGGCCCAACTGCGTTTCGGTATGCGGGCCGCACCGGGGGCCATTGAAAAGATAGAGATCGACAAAGAAACCAAGGAAGTGCGTTTCAAGGTCATCGATGAAACCCGCTGGAATACCGAAATGAAACCGGAGGAGATCAAGGCCAAGGGGATTTGCGGATCGGGGATCATCGACGCCCTGCCCCAGCTCTTCCTGGCCGGGGTTATCGATAAATCCGGAAAGTTCAATAAAAATTTGGAACATCCCCGCTTACGCTATTCTGTGGATCAATATGAATATGTCATCGCCTGGGCCTATGAGACCTCCATCGGCCAGGATGTGGTCGTCTGTCAGGACGACATTCGGGCCATCCAGCTCGGCAAGGCGGCCATGTATGCCGGTAGCAGGATCCTCATGGAAACCCTGGGTATCGATAAGGTGGACAAGGTCATTTTAGCCGGGGCCTTTGGAAGTTACATCGACAAGCTTTCGGCGGCTGTACTGGGTATGTTCCCGGATTGCGACCCCAAGAATGTCTATTCCGTAGGCAATGCCGCCGGTGACGGGGCCCGGATGGCCCTACTCAATGTGGACAAACGTCTGGAGGCCGATAACTATGCCCGGAAGGTGGAATACATCGAATTGACCCTTTCTCCAAAATTCGAAAAAATGTTTGCCCATTCCATGTGGATTCCGCACATGAAGGACGCCTTCCCCAATCTGCAGGAATTTCTGCCGGCGAAGAAATGAGGGAGCATTTAGGACGAAAAACGGTATAAGGTTCAGGGTACAAGGTCTAAGGTTCGGAGAAACCCAACTTTATGATTTGTGTGCCGTTACGGTTTAAGGTGCACGGCATACGGTCTACGGTTTTCCTTGAACCTTGAACCTTGTACCCCTTGAATCCTTTTCAGTAAATATTGACCCTTGATAATCAACAAAGGAGGAACACGAATATGGGAACCGAAATGAGTTCCAGAGAGAGAGTCCTGAAGGTCTTTAAAAAAGAAAAAGTCGATCGTCTGCCCTTCTTTAGCGGGATGGGGAATATCACGGTCCATGGTCTGAAACCGACCCAATGGAATTTCGCCGAACTGCATCTCGATGCGGAAAAGATGGCCAAGATAGCCGCTTCCACGTCGCAGCTTTTCGGTTTTGAAAGTGCCGTGGTTCCTTTCGATATGGGGGTGGAGGCCGAGGCATTAGGGGCGGGGGTGAATTATTATGCCCATCGGACCGACATCGTTTATCCGACGATTACCAAAAAAGTGGCCGATAAAGTCGATGACTTAAAGATCCAGATACCGGATTTATCCAAGGCCGGGAGAATTCCCCTGGTGGCCAAGGCCATTTCGCTCTTAAAAGAAGAGGTGGGCGATAAAGTGGCCATCGGGGCCTGGGTTCTCGGACCCTATACCCTGGCCGGTCAGTTGACCGATATCGGCGACCTGGCCAAAGCCGCCCTTAAAAAGACCGCCCAGGTGGGTGAGATCCTGATGCAATTGGCCGAGGCCATCATTCAAATCGCCCGGATCTACCGGCAGGCAGGGGCCGATTATATCACCATCCGGGAGATGGGCGCCGGACCGGATATTATCAGCCCCCGGATATTTGCCAAATTGATTCAGCCTCCCTTGACCAAAATCTTTTCCGCCCTGGAATCGCCCAAAGTCCTGCACATCTGCGGCAGCACCGACATGATTGTCGAACAGATGGCCGCCTGCGGAGCCGACGCCCTGAGCGTGGATCAGAAAAACACCCTGGCTGAAACCCGGGAAAAAATCGGGTCCGACATGCTCCTGTTCGGCAACTTCGACCCTTACGGGACCCTGGTGACGATGAATGCCTCCGAGGTGGATCCCGTAATCAAGAATTGTTTTGAGGCCGGTATCAACGCCCTCTGGCCGGGGTGCGATCTCTGGCCGGATATAAAAAAAGAAAACCTCGAGGCCGTAATGGCCGCGGCCCTGAAGTACGGGCAAAGATAGAAAAGAGGTTCAAGGCATAAGGCGCAAGGCACAGGGTTTAGGACTTTGCTTTTTATGGATGTACGGTCTGTTGTTTCCCTTGAGTTTTAAAACCTTGCGCCCTGAGCCTTGCGCCTTGCGCCCTTTCGACTTTTATGGAAAATAAACCCGTCTTTTTCGGTTGTCCCCTTGACGTAGATGAACGCGATGAGTCTATCGAAGAAAAACGGGCTTCCATGGCGCCCGATGGCCAAGATGACGGCTGGGATGATCCTTATGTCCGGATCATGGAAGTCCTTGGTCAAGAGATCTCCTCCGAGCTCTATGAGGCCCGGGGCTCCCTGCCTGTCCCCGGATGGCTCCGCCCTATTCCGCCGCCGACAGAAAGAGAAAAAGTTACTCTCGAGCAGTTCGTTCAATTCATCGACGGCAATGGTTGTCTGGAATATGCGGACCAGGTAGGCGTTTTTGTCGGCCAGGAGATCCTGCCCCAGATCCCCTGCCTCCTGGCCGTCGATCATTCTCTGAGCGGAGGGGTTTTTAAAAAGCTGGCGGAAACGTACGGCCCGGATAACCTCTCCTGGATTGTCCTGGACAGCCACACCGATGCCCTGCCGGTTTCTGTGATGACCGGGGCCGTCCGATACGACCTGGAGACCAACCCCGATTCCCTCCATGATCCTAATGATCCCTATTTGGTCAACCGCCCCGATTCATACAACGCCAGCTCTTTTCTTGATCATCTCCTATCCGAAGGAATCGTTCTGCCGCACAACCTATATGTTCTTGGAATCGGCGACTACCCGCCCAAACAGGCCTTCCGTATCAAGGATCCCCGGATTGAAAAATTCGTCGGCTATTTTTTAAAATTAAAAAAACAGGGCGTCACCCTGCTGACCAAAAATGATCTCCTGATCAGTCCTTCGAAGGTCAAAAGCGTTTTAAAACAAATCCGCACCCCCTGGGTTTATATCTCCATCGATCTGGACATCGGGGCCCGCAACGCCCTCGAAGGGGTTCGCTTTTTGGATCGTCAGGGGTTGAACGGGCCGCAATTGCTGCGCGTGATCGGTTATCTGCGGGATGTATTAAAGCGCGGGATCGGATTGGCCGGTTTTGACCTGTGCGAGATCAACCCCCGCACCGCCGGTCGCCAACTTCCTACCGGGCAGGACCAAACCTATTGCATCGCCGTCGATATCATTAAAAAGCTGGCCTGGTCCTTATAGGTCGATAAGACCTTTCAGCCCTTACCCCAATTCAAAAGTCGTTACCCCGAATACTTTACTCAAGGGGATTTCCGGCTCTTTTCCGGTGTACATCCTGGCGGTTGAGAAGACTTTTTGCATACCGTATTTCCCGGCCAGGACCAGGGCCGCCGGGTTCCTTTCCGGAATATCCAGGTAGACAACCTCCTTTTCTTCGGCCCGGGAAGAAAGGTCCAAAAAGATCGCTTCCGCCGTGCCTGGGTCCTCCGCAAAAAGGGGGCCGATTTTATAGCCCCGGCGACATTTTCGGATCAGCCCGTATCCCTGCAGTTCTCCCTTTTCAACAACCCCTACTCCATGGGCCTCCGGCATGCGGAGCCAGGCGCGGAGAAAGGCTGTTCTTTCGGCAGGAAAACATTGGCGATCATATTCCTGAATTTTGTGGAATGGAATTTCCTGAATCGCCCTCAGTTCCGCCCTATCCGGAGAAACCGTTTTTACGGACAGGGACTCAAAGCGGCTATTGCCGTAGGCCAATCTGAAACCGGATTTCTTATAATTTTCCTGCTGTTCCAAAACACCATCCAAACCCACATTTTGGTTGTCCAGCCGATTCATGGCCGCATCCCATAACCGGATACCGTACCCTTTGCCGCGATATTCCGGCGCCACGATATAGAAGCCGATGAACCCGAAAACATGATGGTAGGAAACCGCGGAAATACAACCTATGGGCGTAGAATTGATGGTGCCGATCAGGAAGCCTTGAGGATCGGTCTGATAAAAACAATCGGCGTCATGCAGCCCCGGGTTCCAGCCCTCCCGGGCCGCCCACTCCATGGCTAAATCGATTTCTTCCCGGTTCATGGTCTTTATAACGAAATCACTGCTCATTTTCGGCATATATTCACTTTATTTTTGATTATTGCCTCTCTGCATGGTCTGAAAACTTATCTGTGTCTTCATTAACCTTTGATCTCCTGTAGGGTGGGTGGAATGCAGTGCAACCCACCAATATAAAAATAAGGCAAAGTCTTATTTCAGATCCATGGCGCGTAGACGCTGGCCTTCGATTCTGGCAATCTCGCTCATGAGCACATAGCCCAGTCGGGGTTGCTTCTTCATGAGAACGTGCCTTCGACAACTCCAATGCCTTTGCTTTGTCTGCTGCAAAGGAATGGCCAGCAAAATTCCCGAGCACCACAGCAACAACCACAACGGCCAAAAACAAACGTGCAGTCAATCCAGTAACCATAGGTTCATCTCCCATAATCTCCATTCGATCACGACGCATATGCCCTCAATAAAGAAGGTTAAGATACGCATCAAAAGAATCGCCAAGGCGTGGCGCCGCAAAATGGCCCCGTTTCGCCGTATCCGATCTGTCGGGCTAACCCCTCAGAAAATTTAAATAATATGAAGCTTACCTTAATGGAGAAATACTAAAAGTCAGGGGAAAAATCAAATTTAAAATTCGGATTGCATTTTTGTAGTGTTTGGAAGAAAATATGTCGTGGAAGAAAACATTTTTAAGGAGAACAGGCGATGCTGATCATTCAGGTCAAGGCCCATATCAAACCCGAATTTATCGAGGCTTTTGCCGAAGCAACCGGGGAAAATGCCCGCCAGAGTGTTTTAGAGCCGGGGATCGCCCGTTTTGATGTCATCCAGCAGATCGATGACCCCGCCCGATTTCTTTTGGTGGAGGTCTACCGGACGGAAGAAGATCCAGGCCGGCATAAAGAGACGGCCCATTATAAAAAATGGCGAGACAGGGTTGAGCAAATGATGACCGAACCCCGGACCAGTCTGAAATACAAGAATATCTTCCCGGATGAACAGGGTTGGGGGTAACGTTGGTCTTTGAGTTCGCCACAGCCGGTCGAATCATTTTCGGTCCCGGGACCCTGAAGCAGATCGGTCCGCTGGCCGGTGAAACAGGAAGACGGGCCTTTGTGGTTTTAGGACAAAATTTTTCGAGGGTTGAACCCCTGCTGGCCTTATTGGACCGGGAAAGGATCAAAACCGTTACCTTCCAGGTCCCCGGGGAACCAACCATCGACCGCATTCAGCAGGGGGCCGTCCTGGCCAGGGAATCTGAATCGGATCTGGTCATCGGATTCGGCGGTGGAAGCGTTGTCGATGCCGGGAAGGCCATAGCCGCTCTGGCGACCAACAAAGAAAAAATCGAAGACTATCTGGAAGTAATAGGACAATCCCGGCCCCTGACCTCCCCTCCCCTCCCGTATTTTGCCGTCCCGACGACAGCCGGCACTGGGGCCGAAGTGACCCGAAATGCCGTATTGGCTTCTCCGAAGCATAAGGTCAAAGTCAGTTTGCGCAGTCCCCTGATGCTGCACAAAGTGGCCGTCATCGACCCCACCTTGACCTACTCTCTTCCTCCTCAGGTTACGGCCGCCACCGGCCTGGATGCCCTGACCCAACTCATCGAACCCCTGGTATCCCTTAAAGCCAATCCGATGACCGACACCCTGTGCCGAGAAGGTGTCTCCCTCGTAGCCAACTCCTTACGAAAGGCCTACGAAGAAGGAACTAACGCCGCCGCCCGTCAGGATATGGCCCTGGCCAGTCTTTTCGGGGGACTGGCCCTGGCCAATGCCGGCTTGGGGGCGGTCCATGGATTGGCTGCACCCATTGGCGGGATGTTCCCGGCCCCTCACGGATTGGTTTGTGCCAAATTGTTGCCTTTGGTTATGGCGGCCAATATTCGGGCCTTACAGGAGCGCTCCCCTGACAGCCCGGCCTTGAAAACCTATGGCCAGATCGCCTTTCTTTTAACCCGAAAAGAAGGGGCCAAGGCCCTGGAGGGTGTT
>JACRBX010000236.1 GCA_016219225.1 Deltaproteobacteria bacterium | reverse complement strand
GTATTTTCAAATTCCACGTCGGCAAAGCCCCGGCGGCTGTCTAAGGGGTTAATCTGATCCATAATCCGGAAACCGTCCATCTCCCCCCAGGAAACGATCTGTTTGCCCACCCGGAAAAAGAAGTTGCCCGGGGTCCAGGTCACATGGGCTTCATTCAATATCTGCCAGTAGTTGTTGTCTATGTACATGCGATTGCTCGATTGATCGAACAACCGGTTGTTCCAATCCCTCTGGCCGTTATTGATGGGATAGGCCCAATCGGCTGAAAACCGGCCTGAGGCATAAAGGTTGAATTGAGGATTGATCCGGTATTGCCCTTCAAGAAACAGGTTCATCAGGGCGGACTGAAGCCCTTTTTTGGTATCATATTCGTCATTCAAACCAAAAGCCGCCCCTTGGGTCACATAACCCAGGAGCGTTAAAGGTTTGTCAAATACCATGTATTCTGTAGCTCCGGCAGGACAGATCCAAAGCGCCGTTGCTGCCATCACCATCCAAAAATAAATAATAAATCTCTTCCTCATAACCCCATCCTCTCTTTGTGATTCCCATCAGGGTTTTTAGTGAAATGCACTTTCGCTGCTCCTTTTAAAATTCCGGATACCTTTAATTGCTTTTCCTCACCCCCTTCCAAGAAAGGTTCAAGGCCCAAGGTTCAAGGTTTAAGGCCTGAGACGCGAGGCGTGAGGCGTGAGGCGTGAGGAAAACCACCCTCAGGCTTCTGTGGGGCGCCAATAAACATGGATATGGGTTTCGCTGAACATTATTATTGATGAACTTGTAAAACGTCATTCCCGCGCAGAGCCTGTCCCCGAATGCTTTAATCGGGGACGGGAATCCAGGCACACAAAACCAATTAAAACCCCTGGATTCCCGATAAAAACCTTCGGGAATGACGAAAAAAGTGCCGCTGTACTATTAATGCGGATTATTTTCGTACTAAGCCCTCATGCCTCATGCCTCATGCCTATTTTTCATTTCAGCTCCCATGATTTCTTAGCCGTCGGGACCTTTCCACTGATAAACCTGGGTTTGATAATAAAAATCAATAAGGGATGAAGGGTCAGGCAGAGGATGACATTGGTGGCCATGATCATGGAGAGGAAGAAACCCACCTCGGCCTGAAACTTCATTTCGGAGAAAAAATACCAGGTCAGGATCGGCAGAATAACCGTTATCCCGGTGTAAACCACGGCCTTGCCGCAGGTGCAGATGGACTGGATGATCGTCTGCTCCCAGTCGCCGCCCTGAAGGGGGAATTCCTCTATGGCCCGGCTGTAAAGATAGATGGCGAAATCAACCCCCAGGCCGGCCCCGATGGCCGCAATGGGCAGGGTATTGATGGACAGTCCGATACCCATTAAATGCATATAGGCCCCGGCCACGCTGTTGGCCAGGAGCAAAGGCAGGGTCAGCATCAGGCCGGCCGTGACCGACCAATAGGAAAAGGCACAGAGGATGAAAATACCCAGGTAGACCGCCAGGTCGATCATGAGATGGGAGCGTTTCATCTCCTCGTTGAGGGCGATCTCCATCCCGATCCTGCCTCCGGCCAGTTTGAATCCCCCGTGTTTGATTTTTTTCGGATGACTCCGGAAAAAATCATAGGCCGCATCCCGGATACGCAACAGATTATCCGAGGTGTGATCGGCAAAATAGAGGGTCAACTGGGCCCGCTCCAGGGTCCGGTCGATATAGCGGCCCAGGGTGGCCGGATCGGTCGATGACTTGACGTACCCCATGAGACCGGTCAGTAAATTGGGGTTGCGCACCAACTGGAACCAGATCTGGTCCCCGTCGTGAAGGGTTACATTGACCATTTTGACCGTATTGATCAGGGAATCGGGCGATTTGTAGATGTCCGGCAGCCTTTCCTGCATGTGGCGGTCAAAGGCCTCGAAGGTGAGCAGCACCTCCGGGTCGTAGACGGATTCCCGGGTCCCTTCATAATAAAGCAAAAAATTTTCCGAAGAAGCATCAAAGAGCTTGTTGACCAGGGCCTGATCCTTATTGTAGATATGGGTGGCATAAAAGATGGGCGAACCGGGAGAGGGGTCTCCGATTTTGAGTTTACTGGTTTGCCAGAAGCAAAAAACCGTCACTAAGACGATCAAGGCGCCCGCGGCGTAGCGACTGCCGGGGGCGATGGAAAAGCGGGTCATGGCCATCATGATCCTGGCCTTCCAGTCCACCTGACAGCTCTCTTTGGCCCAGGCCTCACTGGCCACCTTTAAAGGGATTAAGCTGCAAACCGCCGGCACCATGAAACCGGTCAGCAGAATACTCATCATCCAGAAGCTCATGATGACGGCCAGGTGCTGCATCAAGGCGATCTTGGCGATAAACAAGACCAGGAAGCCGGCCACGTCGGCCACGACGGCGGCGAAATTGGGAATGAACATGGTCCGCATGGTGTTATAGCAGGCCTGCGTCCGGTCATTGCCGCTGGCGTTGAGCTCTTCAAAATAGCGGTAGGCGATTTGATGGGAGTTGCCGATCATCCGGGAGCCCACCAGAAAGGCCAGGACGTAGAGCAGGGGGTTGAAGTTGATGCCGGTGAAACCGATGAAGCCCAGCCCCCAGATGGTCAGGATAAAGGCGTTGACTAAGGGAGAGATCAAGCCCGGAATATTCAGGAAGATGATATAAAGGATAAAGGCGATGGCCAGGATGCTGATCCCGAAAACCATGACCATCTGGGGCTTCAAGCTGTAAATCCAGCCCATGAGCATGGGATAGCCGACGATGTGGATGGAAGTATCTTTGTCCGTGTAATCCCGGGTCAATTTCCGTAATAAGTTGAACATGCTCTCATAGGAGATGTTTTCCTTCATCTCGGTCAGGACCAGGGCGGCCGTCCCGTCCCGCGAGACCAGGGAACCGTTATAGGCCGGTGAGGAAAAGGCATTTTTTTTGAGTAAAGCCATCTCTTCCGGGGATTGGGGGATATTCGGCCACATGATCGGCTCGATATTGATTTCCCCTTTCTTCAAGAGCCGAACGACCTTTACCGACCGGGTGGCCAGGGAAACGGTCAGGCTCCGGTAGACCTCATCCCACATGAGAACCTCATTGGTCATTTTTTGAAGCTTCTTTAAAAAGGCCTCGTTAAAGATATCGCCGTTCCTGGCCTTGAGGGCGATGGCCAGGGTCGACCCGCCGCTCCCGAAGACTTCCGAAAACCGGTTATGCAGTTTCAAATAAGGATGATCATAGGGGAGCATGTCTTTCAGGATGACCTCCCCTTTGATCCGGAAGGCCCCGTAAAAGAAGATGGCGGTGATGACCAGGATGATCAGCAAAACGGCCATCCGGTGCCGGGTCAAAAAAAGCGAGAGACGATCCAACCAGGCCTGCGATTTCCCTGTTTCCATGCCTTTCCTTCCCTGAGAAATCAAAAAAAGTTCGGAGTTCGGAGTTAAGAGTTCGGAGAAATCAATAAATGCGAATTTGATTTACTCTTCTTCGAAATTCGTTATTCGTATCAGTTCAGCATTTTAAGAAAACAGCGATAACCCCTCCGTCATTCCCGTGAAAACGGGAATCCAGGTGTTATGCTGAGACGAAAAGGACCTGGATTCCCGTTTTCACGGGAATGACGTGTGAGAAAGTCAGAATTTTCAAATAAAAGTTTTAAATTTTTCAATGGACTAAATTGTTACCGATTTTTTCCCCAGCGGGGCATCATGGTCTAATAAGCAATTTGTTTCCAGGAAAGGGGATTATCCCCCTCGCTGAAATAAATAATACCGCCCCCGCCGACGGCCGCAAATCCGGCTTTTCCTCTCCGGGACAGGCCGTAAATCCAGTTATAAATATTAGGCGGGGTACACCGGGGCGTTTTCCAGGTCGCTCCTCCATCCAGGGAGATCAGGAAGACCCCGTTCCCTCCGATCAGGATCTTATTTCTGTCCTGGACGGTCACCCCGAACAACTGGGTCCGGGGTAGGCGCAGGGGAACCTCCTGCCAGGTGGCCCCGCCGTTCACCGTCCTGATGACGGTCCCGTCAATGCCCACGGCCCAGGCCGTTTGGGGGTCCACCGCGGTCACATCAAAGAGGTAATTTCCCCCCTCGACGTCTCCTGTGGTTTTGGAGATCCCGAACCGTCCCCCCTGCTTCTCCCAGGTCTTTCCGCCGTTTCGGGTATGGTAGATAAAACCGTACTCCCCCACGGCCCAGCCGTTCATGGGGTCGCAAAAGGAGATGGATTTTAGAATAAAATCCTGATCCCGGAATTGGATCTGCCAGGTGAAGCCGCCGTCTTCGGTATAAAGGATATGGGTCCACTCCGAGACGATCCAGCCGACCTGGGAATTGATAAAAAAGACCTTCATGTGGAAAAGATCTATGGGACTGGACTGGCGCTTCCAGATATGCCCCCCGTCCCGGGTATGGAGAATGATCCCTTCCTCTCCCACCGCCCATCCTTCCAGGGCGTTGATAAAACACACCGAACTCAAGGTCAGATCGACCCCGGTTTTCTGGCGGACCCAGGTTTTTCCTCCGTCGGCCGTATGGACCAGGCACCCCCAACGACCGGAGGCCCACCCCTCCTTCTCACTCGGAAAGCTCACCGAAAAAAGGTCGTCGTAAATTTTTTGCTGGGCCTGGCCTGGGGGGATTAGAAAACATAGAGAAGCACCAAGGATCAGGAAAGCAGGCAACACTCCTCTGGAAATAAGACGTCGACAAAATGTTTTGCCCATCGGGTACTCTCCAATTTTGAACGGTTAAGCGTTTAGTGCCCTTTTCTTTTTCTTAGAGAGAAGATACGTTGTGATCAATGCCAATAAGAGGATAGCGAGGGCTGCGATTTCAAAATCGATTTCAGGATGAGATCGAACCTCCAGGCGCGCACGAATTAATCCACAGATTGCTGCAATTCCGGAAATTAAAACGGGTAGTTGTGTTCTTGCCTTCAATTCAGTATCTAAGAATCCAATTGTAAAGAGCATTGCCCATCCGAAGGACAGGAATGAAATAATCAGATCTTGATATCGTTCGGAAGCAACCGCATAAAAAACATACAACATCGGAATCTTTAGTCCAAGCTGATGGGCTGTTGCGACTGCCAGGAAATAAAACCCGGAAAGAAATAATAGTCCTCGATAACTTTTCATGATTATTCCTTATCTTTTGGTGGAGGTATTAATGGGTCATCCCCTGATAAATAATCAGGATGTCAGACCCAAAAGCCGGGCGGCATTTTCAGAATAAATCAGTTTTTCAAGAGACCGGTCTCCCCTACAGGCCTTTCTAACGGCACTTACCGAGGCCCTGCGGTCCCCCCAGGGCCAGTCCGAGGCATACAGGACCCGCTCGGGACCGAAAGCCTGGATCAGTTCTCGAATCCGGTTCGGTGGCTGGAAGGAGGTATCCACATAGGTATTTTTAAATCCACTCAGAAGACCGATAGTTTCCTTGTACTGAAAAATTCCGGCGTGACCAACGATAAAGGGTACATTGGGGAAGGCAGACACCAACTTCCTGGCATAAGCTGTTTCTCCATAAGAAGGGATCTCAAATTTCTCCGATTCCGGACCCAAGTAATAGGAGGTAACCCCGCTGTGGAAAAGGACGGGGAGATTGAATTGGGAAAAATTTTCGACGACAGTAAAAGTCCTCTGGCTGTCCAAAGGCTCCTTCTGGATGTTCGGATGGAGTTTCAATCCCCTGGCCCCCTGGGCGACATCGCTTTTTAATTGATTTTCAGCATCATCTGTTCTGGTGAAATCAATACCTGTAAAAGGGATAATTCCAGGATCAACGGCCTGGGCTTTTCGGAGATCTTCGAAGGTCAAATAGGGCACAATGGGCATGCAGGCTGTTTTGATTACGCCGGCGGCCGTCATGGATAATTGCATGTTTTCCAAGGTCCCGGCCGCGTTTCTGGCCCGTCCGGCTTTGGTAATCAGGTTGGAGCAGAATTTCTTGAGAAGCCATTCGGACAGGGGATTCGTCTTATAGAGGCTCAGCTCGGCGATGCCGATAATATCAAAGCCCCTTTGTTTTTTGATCCCCTTTTTGAAGATCAGTTGTCCGCCCTCAGGATAAAGAATATCTCCAAGATGGGAATGGACATCGATAATCATTTTTCCTCCTCCTTTGGAATGGTCACCCCTGAAAAAAAATTGCGAATGAATTTTTTCCTTGTTTTTAAAAAATAGAGAGTGAATGGTTGCTCTCTTTTATTTTTAAAAAAACTTTATTCCAGGACCACCTGCATGGATTTAATAATCGTCCTGATCTTTTCCTGGTCGGTAACCTCTTTTGATTTCCCTCCGAAATAGACGCGAAACCGGGTATCGAAATATTTTGAAGCCAGGGAGTAGGCCAGGAGGGTGATGTGATTATCGATGTAGTAGGCCAGGCCCTCATCACTGAATTTGGTCTTGATTTCACCCTTCTGCCGGCCCCGGCGGACGAGTTCCATCCAGAACTCTTTGGCCTTTCCTTCCATCTTTTCCGCCAATGGGGCGGAAAGTTTATTCATGGAACAGGAGCCTATATCCACATAGATGGCCACCATCTCCGGATGGTTTTTGGCCAGGACTACCAGCCCATTTAAAATGTTTTGGATGATCAGGTAAACGGGTCCGGGAGAGTCCAGATGCTTCAAAAACAGTTCTTTTGAAACAATATCGATGATGTAGTCGAAGACGGATAAGTAAAGAGATTCCTTATTCTTAAAATATTTGTAAAGGGCCCCGTTGGATATCCCCGCTTTTTTGCAAATTTCGGAGATATTGGCGTGATAGTACCCCTTTTTGGCGAAAACCTTGGCCGCGGCATTCAACAAGGCATTTTGTTTGTTTTCAGGCAGTTTTTTGAAGGTCGACAACATGGGAATAGATTTTCCTTTAGAGAGTGAATGGTTACTCTCTAAAATATTTTTTAGGTCCTGTCAAGTTTTTTTTGACTTTGATTATCTTTTATGCCTTAATTTATTCCATTTAATTATGGAGGTTCCCTATGAATAAACGTCGACCTTACCGGTCCTTTATCAGTTATATAGATCGCAGTCGGGAGTATTACGCTGCCCAGGGTTACAACCAGCCTTACGCCTGGGCCCATCACCGGGATGTTCCCTTCGCCCCCCTCCGTAAGGTGCTCTCCGAATGCCGGGTGGGGCTGGTGACCACCGCCGGCCGTTCGGAAGTAGAGGGCAAAAGCCAGGGGCAAACCAGGGAGTTTTATGCCATGCCGGCCCATCCCGTGCCGGAAAGCATTTATACGGACCACCTTTTCTGGGATAAGAAAGCCACCCATACCGACGATCCGGATAGTTTCCTGCCGCTCAATCGTTTGACCGAATATGCCGCCGAAGGACTGATCGGGTCGGTTTCGCCCCGCTTCTACGGAGTGCCCACCGACTATAGTCAGGGCAAGACGGTAAATGAGGCCGCCCCACAGATTTTGGAATGGTGCCGCCAGGACGGGGTGGACGCCGTACTCTTATCGGCCCTTTGACCGGTCTGTCACCAGACCGTGAGTCTGGTTGCCCGACATCTCGAAGAAAACGGCCTGTCCACCGTGGTTATGGGTTCGGCCCGGGACGTGGTCGAGGAATGCGGTGTTGCCCGTTTCGTATTTACCGACTTTCCGCTGGGAAATCCCTGTGGGAAGCCCTGGGACGTGGAGATGCAGCGCTCCATTGTGGGAACGGCCCTCGACTCGCTGATACGGGCCTGGATGCCGCGCACCACGGTACAGACGCCCTTTTACTGGGGCAATGAGGAATGGCGGGAGGCCTTCATGCGGGTGGACGACAACAATCGTGAAGCCCTGGCCCGGGAGGGGGAAGAGCGCCGCCGCCTCCAGGCCGAGGCCAAGATAGCTAATCGAAGTCGAGGAGATTGAAAGGCCGGTAATTTTTAATATGCATGAACTCTCGGCAATATTTTTCCGGTTATGATTCTGACCACCCGATCTGGAAAATCCTTTGATACGGAAAGGGACCTGACTGCCCCGGAGCGCCATATCCTTCAGAAACTCTTTATCTGGGAGAATATGGCCGTAAGCCTGGAGGCGTTCCGGCAGAAAACGAAAGAGGCCTTCCGGAAAGGGTGGAACCAATCCGGGCCTGTCCAGGAAAGCCAGGCCATGAAGGCCATCGTGGCCGACCTGGAAGAAAAAGTCATCCTTCGCCTTTCCACAAGTCCATAAGGCTTATTTAATAGTTAAGGTGAACGGACAGAATTCTTTCCTAAAACAGGGGCTTGCCTTTCTCTTGCGCGATGGTCAACAGTAAATTGACATAATTCTCCGGGGGAGGGGTTATTTGACCTTCATCGAGACGATTGAAGGTCAGGGCCGCAGGAGAACAGGCTGAAACGCACAGACCACAACCGATACAACGGTCCGGGTTCCGGGTGGCCTTTTCATTACTATCCTAACTACAAAACGGCAACTACAAAACGGGGTCGGACCTAATGCCATTAACTTAAGAGAAAAACTCTGTCTTTACTATCCCTTATGGTTTCTGATTTAACGGTTTCCGGTTCGGGCACGGACATGGGCACTGATTTACGCTTTCGCCCTTTACGACGTGGTTCCACAAT
>JACRBX010000235.1 GCA_016219225.1 Deltaproteobacteria bacterium | reverse complement strand
TCTATCTATTTAAGCGATTATTCCGCTTCCGAGACCTGGAAGATCCTTTACAGGGTTTTTCTGCGGTTTTTTCGCTATGCTCTTTTTCTGTGCTTCCCCCTCTACCTATTGAGGCCCATCTATAAATTTATTATTGAGAAAGGGAAAAACGCCCTTATCCAAATCGAGCGCCCGGAAGCAATAACCATCTACCCCCTCAAACATTGGCTCTTCCGTCCCTTTCAGGGGATCGGTATAGGTTTTCTTTTTGCCACTAAATTACTGGCCCTCATCGAGGTCATCACCGGACCTTCCACCAGTTCCTCTCTTCCTGTTATTTCCGGTCATTATCAACTGGGACGCATGCTTTTGGTTACCGCCATTACGATTACTATCTCCCTCCTTTTATCAACCCTCTGGACCCTGGACGATATGGGGTTACGCTATTACAACCGAAGGGATCAGGAACTCAAAATGATCGGAAAGTATGTCGGAACCCTGATGCCTACTATTTTCGGACTCTATGGGCTTTTCAGCCTCCTGTCCCAATATCCAAGAGAAAACGCCCTGGTCGACATATTCAGGATCATCCTGGCTTTTTATCCGCCTCTGGTCGTTTTTGTGGTCGTCCATAGCCATTTCATTACCGGAAAAATCGATTTCCATTCCAGGAAAAATTTATTAAAGAAAGGGGGGATCTGGCGGGATCAAACAATTTAAGCTTTCCCGTTTCCCGGTTTAAAAATTTATATTTGGCCTTTATCCGATTTGAAGGAACAAAAGCGCTTCTTATTCGTTATTCTTATATGGCCGTCATGAACGCAAAAGATGAAAACCTTTTGATCCGACAATTCAAGGCCGGCGATTTATCGATCTTCGAAATACTCATCAAAAAATATCAGGATAGAATCTATAACCTCTGCCGTTACCTTCTCGGCCATCCTCAAGACGCGGAGGATGCCGCCCAGAATGTATTCCTGAAAGCCTACCGGAACTTAAAGCACTTTAAACCCGAATCTTCTCTTTATACCTGGCTTTACCGCATCGCGGTCAATACCTGTCTCGACCATAAAAGAAAATTGCGCCCCGAACCCCTCAAAGACGAATCCCTGGTGGAGGCCTTACCATCGGCCGAACCATCCCCCGAGCAACACTACCAATCGAAGGAAATCGGCAGGGCCATCCAGACGGCCCTGGACCAATTGCCCGGAGATTCGAGGGCCGTTATTGTCCTGCGGGAGATTGAAGGGCTTTCCTACGAGGAAATGGCCGAGGTGCTGCACACCTCCGTAGGGACAATTAAATCGAGGCTGTCGAGAACACGGGAAGAGTTACGCCGGCTACTGCCGGGAAAATGAATCTTCCCTGATAAAAATAATTGGGAACAAAATCGGATCCTGACCGTTTAAGCAATTGGAGAAAAAAAAATGGAATGCGCACAAGTAAAACAAATGATCTCCCGGTATGTGGACCAAGACCTTGATCCCCAGGAGGAAAGGACCTTTGAGCACCACCTGCGTGCTTGTCCGGGTTGCCAAGAAGCCATGGAAGGGCAAATGGCGATCCACCATCTTTTGGGTTCTGCAGAAAAATTCGAGGCACCCCTCGGTTTTGCCACCAGGGTCATGGCCCGGATCGAAGAAAAAGAAAGACGCCCATCCTTCTGGAGTTTCTTTACCCTTCAGCCGGCCTTCCTACGGGCGGTGGAAGTGGCCTTCGCGCTGGTCATTATGTTTATCGGTATGGTCTCCGGAAATCTGCTCGTCACCGGCAAAACACCCGAAAGGCCCGTGACCGTTCAGGAATCATTTTCTCTCGATCTCTTCCAGGCCACGCCTCCCGATTCAATCGGGGGCATCTACGTGTCGCTGGCAGGAGGCAATCATGAAAGATAACCTCTTAAAGTATATCCTGATCGTCTCTCTGCTTTTGAATTTCTCGTTCCTCGGCACCGCGGCCTACACCCATTACAAGCAGATCCGCCTTTATCGCCCGGCCCCGTTTTTTGGAGCGAGAGATCTGCCGGGTCCGCCGGCCTCTATTGCACCGAAGATGTTTTTCGAAGAGCTGTCCTTGAAGCCGGAACAGATCAAGCTCTTCCAGCAAAAGGCAGCCTTATTTCATAACGCCCTGGCTAAAAAAAGCCAGGAAGTGGGCCAACTGAGGACTTCCCTTATCGCCCTCATCGGGGCGGACCACCCCGATAACCAGGCCATCGAGGCGGCAATAATCCATATTAATAAAATTCAGGAAGACATACAAAAGACGGTCGTTTCCCACATGCTCGAATTCAAGTCCATGCTGGATAAGGACCAGCAGAAAAAATTTCTGCATCTGATCGAGAGCGCCATGGCCCAGCGCAAGGAGGCCATTTGCCCGTAAAATTTGCGCTCTGAGGATAATATACTTGCATCTTGCATCTTGAAACTTTTTTCGCATTAAACTGGAGGATTTAAATGAATCTACACTATTTGGCCAATGAACTCTATTACCAGAGGCGGAGGACTCTGGCGGCGATTATCGGTCTATCGATAGGCATCGCCCTGCTGATCATCCTCAATGCCCTCTCCTCTGCCTACCGCCAGGCGGCCCATGCCCCCTTAAAGGAAATCGGGGCGGATATCACGGTCCAGCGGCCGGGAAATGTCCCGGAACAACTGGAAGGTGCCGTATTTCCCTGCTCGGCGGTCACCATCCGGGATGACCAGGTCAAAAAAATCCAGGCCCTTCCGGGGGTGCGGGGTATAGGCAAGGCCGTTCTGCTTTGGGTCTTCGATCCCAACCGGGCCTGGATCGTCCTGGGTATCGAGCAAAACAACGCCGTTGGCCCGGCAACCCTTGCGCGGGCCGTTACGGAGGGACGCTTTCTGGAAGAGACCAAACCGGAGGCCCTGGTTGAGATCTCCTATGCCCGGCAATTCAACCTCAAGGTGGGCGACACCATATCGATTGCCAAAAGATCATATCCGGTGGTGGGGCTGGTAGACGCATCCCGGGCAGCCAAGATCGCCGTAGCCAATGTCTATGTGCCGTTGGCCGAAGCCCAGAAGCTGGCGGCCAATTCCCCTCAGGTCCATTCGGTCTCTCCCTTTGATCCGGCCGATGTCAACCTCCTCTTCATCAAGGCCGATCAGGAAAAGATTACGGCCCTGGCCTCAACCCTTCCGACTATCGTCGGCAAAAAAGCGGCCATCGGCACCCCTGATTCATTCCTGAAGCTCCTCGGCAGCCTCTTTGCCCTGTCAGACAAATTCACCATGGCCGCCTCCCTGATCGCTATTATCGTGGCCGTCCTGATCGCCTTTAAGACCATGGCCGGAAATATCGCCGAACGGGCCAGGGAAATCGGCGTCCTCAAGGCCGTGGGCTGGACGAACCGTAACGTAGTGACCCAGCTCCTCTCGGAATCGGTCATCCAGTGTTTCCTGGCCGGCATCCTGGGTCTGCTCATCGCCCTGGTCGCCTCGATCGGTCGTGGCTTTATCAAGGTAAACATCCCCATTCCCTGGGAGATGAGCCCCACACCCCACTTTCTGCCCGGTGGCGGGGATCAGATCTTTAAAACCCTCAGGCTTCCTGTGCATATACCCTGGTCTCTGGCAGCCTTCGCCATCCTTCTTTCCGTTGTGATCGGCGGCCTGACAGGCGGATTGCTCAGTAGAAGTATCTCAAAAATCAAACCATCGGAGGTTTTACGACATGAATAACGGAACTATTTTAACCGGTACCAGTCTCACTAAGAAATACGGGAACCTGGCAGTAGTTAAGGATGTCTCGCTCTCTATTGCTGCCGGGGAATTTGTCTGTCTGGTTGGAAAATCAGGCTGTGGCAAGACGACCCTCCTCTCTTTGCTTTCGGGGCTGGAGCGCCCGACCGAAGGGAAGGTCCAGTTGGGCGGGAAGGATATTACCAGCGCTACCGAGGATGAGTTGGCCCTCTTCCGCCGGGACAACGTGGGTTTTATCTTCCAGTCCTTCAACCTGATCCCCACCCTCTCCGCCTGGGAGAATGTTGCCCTCCCTCTTTTTCCTATAAAGATGCCGGCCGAAGAACGGGAAAGGCGGGCCATGGATCTGTTAGAGAAAATGGATTTGTTGCCCAGGGCGGAGCATTTGCCCTCGGCCCTTTCCGGGGGCGAAAAACAGAGGGTGGCCATTGCCCGGGCCCTCATAAACCACCCCAAGGTCCTCTTTGCCGATGAGCCCACCGGAAACCTGGACTCCGCTACCGGCGATGCCATCATGGACATCCTGGAAAGGCTCCATATCCAGGAAGGAGTCGCCATCCTCATGGTGACCCACGAAGCCGAACTTGCCAAAACCACAGACCGTTTGATCCGCATGCTCGATGGAAAGGTGATCTCATGAAAAAATTTATTTTACTCTGTTCCCTGGCCTTGGTTATCCTTTATTTTGGGGGAAATACCCAGGCGGCAACCCCGATCAAGGTCGATGTGCTCTACATGAACCACGGCCCCCTCATGGAGACGCTTAACAAGATGAAGGGCGTTTTCTCCGGTTATGGCGACAAGATCACGGTGTCCTGGCATGACTTCGATACGGAAGAGGGGGAGAAGTTCATGTCCAAAATGGGGATAAGTCAGCACGTACCCTTGATCGTCTGGATAGAGGGCCAACCCAAGTGGACCATCGGGGTCAAGCAGATCACCTTCGCCGGCTTCCCTACGGGTTCAGGACCGGCCTTCTTTCAAGGCAAATGGACCCTGGAGGACCTCAAGGGCGCTCTCAACCAGGCAACGGGCAAAAAGTGAGGAAACCATGAACACTCGCTATGTACTGAACGAACTTCGACACCACCATCACCGGACTCTGGTGAACATCCTCGGTATTGCCATAGGTATTGCCCTCTTTGTGGCCATCAACGCCGTCTCCACCGCCTACCAAAAGGCGGTGAGCCAGCCTTTTAAAAACCTTGGGGCCGACCTCGTGGTCCAGAAACCCGAAAAGCGTTCCGTTAATGCTGCCCAAACACCCCAATCGATGCGGGGTATCCGGCTGCCCTTTTCGAACCAGGTGCTGGCGCCTGAAGAGGTTCGGAAACTGGCCTCCATAGACGGTGTGGGCGCCGCGGCTTCTTCCCTGCTTCTCTGGGTGTTTGACCGGGGCGGTTTCCAGACCATTATGGGGGTGGATATTTCCCAGCCGAGTCTGGGACCGGTCAAGGTCAAAGAGTGGCTGAAAGAAGGACGGTTTCCGGAAAAAGAGGGCGAAATGGTTCTGGAAAAACACTATGCCAAATTCCATCATACGGCCCTGGGCGGCACCATGATGATTGATGGCCGACCCTTTACGGTGGTGGGGCTTCTGGAGATCAGGGAAGGCTCTCAGATCGCCTCGGCCAATGTCTACCTGTCCCTTAAGGATGCCCAAAATCTCCTTTCCGGAGAGGCCAAGGGCGTCAATATCGTCTATTTGCGGCTTAACAACCCTTCGCTCCTGAGCCAGGTAAAGACGCAGATCGCCCGGGGAGTGAACGGGGTCTCCGTTACCAGTTCCGACTCCTTCCTGGAACTGATGGGCGGGGTTTCCAAGATATCGGATCAATTCTCCTGGCTGGCCTCCCTGGTCGCCCTCGGGGGTGCCATTTTCCTGATCATCAAGACCATGCTGGCCAACCTGGTGGCCCGTTCCAGCGAGATCGGGATATTGAAAGCAGTAGGCTGGACCGAGCGGAATGTTCAGAAGCAGCTCATGGCCGAGGCCCTGTTGCAATCCTTCGCCGGAGGTCTGGTTGGCCTTATCGCCGGCTATGGGATCTCTTACCTCTTGGGGTTTCTCTCCATCCCCGTATCAACCCCCTGGGAGATAAACCTCACTCCCGCCTTTGCCAAAGAGGCGGCAACGGC
>JACRBX010000234.1 GCA_016219225.1 Deltaproteobacteria bacterium | reverse complement strand
CAGGCCAAAGATAAGGCCCTGGACCAGTTCAAACGCCATTATGCCCAAAAACTCCTGGATCGCCATAAAGGCGATTTGTCCCAGGCGGCAAAGGAGGCCGGGTGGAGCGAGGAGGAAATGCAGGCCTTGGTGGGAGAATCGGGATAGTCTTGCTGTGGAATAGCCATTACATTTTAAACCCTCATGCTCCGGAGGCGCCACGAAAAATGAAAATGCCTGTGATTTTTCTCAATTTTCCTTACTTGAATCTTGCATCTTGAAACTTGAAACCTAAATTTATGAACTTTTCCATCCTCCAACTATTCAAAAAGAGGGAGAAGGAGCCCACTCTGAAAGAGAGGTTCCAGGCCTTTCAATCCCTTCTTAAGGCCAACAACGGGGCCTTGGAGATCATGGGAGATATGGAAGAAAAGCATTCCAGCGGGGAATATCTCTTCGACCGCCAATATATCCGGGCCAGCTACAGCGGGATACGGGACAGGGTCTTTGAAATGGTCGAGGGCCTGAATCAAATGGTTCCCCATCGTTTCCAGGGACTCTATGATGTTTTTGAGCGGGTAAATCAAACCGTTCAGCAAAAGGTTTACGGCCGGAAAGAAATCCCGGTTTCCCCTTTTACCCTTTCTCTGGACGAGATTAACCGGGACATGATGGAACAGGTAGGCGGGAAAAATGCCAATCTCGGAGAAATCCGAAACCGGGTCGGGCTCCCTGTTCCGGAAGGATTTGCCATCACTTCTTATGCCTACAAGATTTTTATTGAAGAAAACCAGTTGGAAATGAATATCAGAAAACAATTGGACGCTTTAGGCAGCAGCGACCTGGAGGCCATTGCCTTAGCCGGTAAAAAAATCCAGCAGTCCATTCTCATGGCTAAAATTCCTCTTCCCCTGGAAAAGGCAATACTGACTTCTTACGAGCAGCTCATGGCCAAGGCGGGGCCGGAGATCCCGATCTCGATTCGGAGCAGTGCGGTCGGGGAAGACAGCGAGGTTACTTTTGCCGGCCAATACGCCACGGCTTTGAATGTTTATCGCGATCAGCTCCTTCAGACCTATAAGGAAATCGTGGCCAGTAAATTTACCCCCCGGGCCATCTTTTACTGGAAGGATAAGGGATTTAACGAAGAAGACATTGCCATGAGTGTGGGCTGTTTGGCCATGATTTCAGCCAGGACCAGCGGGATCATGTATACCCAGGATCCAAACAACCTTTCTCAAAACACGGTCATTATCAGCGCCGTTTGGGGATTGGGCCAGTATGCCGTAAGCGGTCAGGTCAGTCCTAATGTTTATGTCATGTCCAGGGAAGACGGCCGTATTTTAGAAAAAAGGATCCCCAGACAAGAGGTGATGCTGGTCTGCCATCCAATGTCCGGTATTATGGAAACAGCCGTCCCCGAAGAAAACCAGGTCAAACCCTGTCTTAATGACGAGGTCCTTCAAAAATTATTTGAATACGGTCTTAGGTTAGAAAACCATTATCAGAAACCCCAGGATATCGAATGGGCCATTGATGGGGATGGAAACCTTTTCATCCTCCAGACCCGACCCCTTAGGATTTCCTCAACCAACAATAGACTGGAGGAAGTTCCCCTTCCGGAGATATCTCCTGACCGGCTCCTGATTGAGGGGGGGGTGGTGGCTTCTCCGGGGATCGGGGCCGGACCGGTATTCCTGGTCAAGCAGGACAAGGACCTGATAAATTTTCCCGAAGGAGGGGTGCTGGTCGTCAAGCATACGGCCCCCAAGTATGTGACGGTCATGAACCGGGCCGCCGCCATAATTACCGATATCGGCAATGTCACCGGTCATATGGCTTCCCTGGCCAGAGAATTTCAAGTCCCGACTATTGTCGATACCCGTGAGGCCACCAAGCTTTTGAAAGCCGGCCAACTGGTGACCGTTGATGCCGTCCGCAATAAGATTTATCAGGGGATTATTGAGGAGATCATCGAAAAAGAAAAGAAAAAAGAGGAAAGCAGTCTCAAACAGACGGCGATTCTGAAAAAATTAGAAGAAGTCCTTTCGGCGATTGTCCCTTTAAACTTGGTAGATCCCCGGGATGACTCTTTTAATCCCGAACATTGCCGGACTTTTCATGATCTGACCCGGTATATCCACGAAGTTTCGATCCAGGAGATGTTTCGATTCAATGAAGTGGAAAAATCGTCCAAACAGGAACAGGCCAAACGGTTGGTATCGGACCTCCCGATTAATCTATATCTCATTGATCTGGATGGCGGATTGGTTCCTTCCCATAAGCCCCAAAAGAATGTCCGGCCCGAAGACATCACCTCCATACCCCTGAAGGCCCTCTGGCGGGGCTTGACCCATCCCGGGGTCAATTGGACCGGGATGGTGGAAGTCGATCTGAAAGGGTTCGCTTCGGTCATGTTAAATACCCTGTCGGACTCGGCCCGTTATGGCCAGACTATGGGGGACAGGAGTTATGCCCTGATCTCCAAATATTATATGAATTTCAGTTCCAGACTGGCCTATCATTTCAGCACGGTCGACACCTATTGCTCGGAAATCAAAAATAATAATTATCTGACCTTCCAATTCATGGGCGGAGGTTCCAGTATGGAACGAAGGGCCCGGAGGGCCCGGTTTATCAGCGGGGTGTTGAAAAATCTGGATTTTGAAGTGGAGCTGAAAGGGGACTGGCTCCTGGCCAAGTTAATGAAATATGAGAGTCTGGTTACGGAAGAGAAGCTGGATTACCTCGGTCGTCTGATGTGCTGTGCCCGGCAATTGGATATGGTCATGTACAGCGACGGCGTGGTGGAATGGTATATCCGGGCTTTTTTAGAGGGCAATTACGGCTTTAAAAAAGTCTGAAAACCATTGCTGGTTGCTCGTTTCTCGTAAAAGACGGTTGTTAAACCAGCAACGAGTAACGAGTAACGAGCAACCAGCAATGAAATATTCCGTGCTCCGCAATCCTCATCATCTGCATTTTACGGTTCGTGCTCAATCCCAATTCCGCACTCCGAAATCCGCAATCCGAACTGGACTTAGTGTCCTCCCCCTTTTTTAAAGATGAGTCCCACCAGGATTCCGGCCCCGATGGCGATAAGCGCCGCCATAATCCCATAGACCACGGCATTGGAAGCGGCTTGACGGGTAAGCCATTCGGCCAGGCCCGTTTGTTTAACCTGGAATTTTTCCTGGGCCAGAAGTTCGGCCTTTCCCTCTTTAACGGCATAACAATAAACCCGATATTCGCCAAGAGGGGCATCAGCCGCATGTTTAACCTGGGCGGTAAATTGATTCCCCGACAGACGCACCGCATCTTCCTTAACCTGATAGAGCCCCCCCTCTTCTAAAATCTTGATCAGTCCGGCCATATATTCTTTTTTTAAGCCGGCGGCCTCGTCTGCCTTGGGAGGGGTTTTATAATGGATTTCTGCCTGCTTATAGATTTCCTGGTAGTCCGGGGAAAGGCCTAAGGCCTTTTGCTGATCCGGTGGCAGGAGCCCTGAAATTTTGCCGGAACTGAGTAAGGCGTACATACCGGAGAGTTTTTTTACTTCAGCGTGGCTGATCGGCAGCCAGACAAATCCCAGTCCTTTTCCGGATTTATTTAAATTAAAATCCTTGGTCGGGGAAATGATTTTGAGGATAATTTGGGCACCTTCCGGGGCCGAGCCGCTGATCGTCAGGTCGTGAAACCGTTTGGAAAAGAGGGTCCTTTCCAAACCGGCCGGCTGAAAGGTCAAGGTCCCGGCCTGAGCGAAATGGCCGGTGACAAGAAGTATTATTAAACCAAGACCGATTAAGGCCGGCACCTTAAGTCCCCAGAGGTAGACACCACTGAATATTAAATTGGATTTTTCCGAACCTTGAACCTTGAACCTTGAACCTTGAACCTTAACCGGAACCTGGCTTCTCTTTAAATTCCGCAATCCGCAATCCGCAATCCGCAATTTCTTTTCCATCAGTGGCCACCTCCCCCCCTGGCCAGGCTGATGAGATTGTCCGGCGTTACCAGCAAATCGACCAGCATCTTGACCATAACGATTAAGACAATAACCGCCAAGAGGATACGCAACTGCTCTCCCCGTAAATGCTTGCTGACCCTGGCCCCTATTTGGGCCCCGATGGTGGAACCGATAAAGAGCAGGATCACCAGAACCAGATCCACCGTATGGTTGCGGATGGCTTGTTGCACCGTGACATTGATACAGGTCAGCACAATCTGAAACAAATCGGTGCCGATGGCCACAATGGTCGGCATCCCCAGGATATAGATCATGGCCGGCACCATAATGAATCCCCCACCGACGCCCATTATGGCCGCTAAAATTCCTACTAATGTCCCTAAAACAAAAGGGAAAATAGCCGAGGTGGTCATGCGGGATTTTTCAAACCGCATCTGCAAAGGGAGTTTGGCCGCCATTTTCCGGACCGCCGATTCCCTCGGTTCATGGGGATGGGCCTCTTCTCCTCCCTGGGCCTTGCTTCGTTTCAAGGCATTGAGACTTTCAAAAAACATAAAGGACCCGATGGTACCGAGCATGATGACATATATCAGTTTAATGACAAAGTACACATTCCCCATGACCCTCAGGACCTTGATAATCTGGACCCCGATGGAACCACCGACAATGCCTCCTAAAAGGATGATGATGCCCATTTTCAGATCCACATTACCCATTCGACTATGGGCATAGGCACCGGAAGAGGCGGCGGCGACAATTTGGTTGGAATCGCTGGCAGCGGCAACGGTAGGGGGAATGCCGGAAAAGATCAAAAGGGGCGTCAGCAAAAACCCTCCGCCCACCCCGAACAATCCGGATAAAAACCCCACCAAGCCACCCAAACCTATGAGCAGAAAGATATTGATGCTCATACTGGCTATGGGCAAGTAAATATCCATGCTCTTCTCCTTTCTGGATAGTTTTTTATACTAAATGGATTAGCTGAACGCTCTATTAAGGGCGGTTTGTAACAGAATGAAACAACAAAGTCAAGCCATAATCGCCTAAATTTTAACAATCCGATACATTTAAACCAAAAAAGTTTCAATTAATAAAATATAACAAATTTAATCCATTATAATGTGGTGATCCAGAATACTTTCTGGTTTGTAACATACAGGAGACACTGTTCCTATGGGCATGGTACAGGGTACAGGGTTTAAGGTTCAAGGTTTTTACACTTGCAACCTGAAACTTGTAACTTGCTCTTCAACTGACCCCAGATCCCTGGAAGTTATTTTCGAACTAAGCCTTCATGCCCGCATGAAGCGGGCGCCGACAAAACATGAAAATGGGTTTTTCCGGACCCTGAACCCTGAACCTTGAACCGTATTTTCATATTAAGGAAGGCAGGTTGGATTCTTCAAATAGTTTTGAAGATAACTCCGGAGCCGGAATGGTCGTGACAGGCAAAATAATGGTAAAGGTCGTCCCCACACCGGTTTTGCTGGAAACGCGAATCTGCCCTCCATGACGGGCCACAATTCCTTGAGATACGGATAGTCCCAGTCCCGTGCCCTTCCCTTGAGTTTTGGTAGTAAAAAAAGGGTCAAAAATATTGGGCAGGATATGTTCGGGAATCCCCGGCCCATTATCGGTGATCTTGGCAGCTAAAAAATTAGGGTCTTCGTTGGCTACGGAAATCTGGATCCGCCCGCCTTTGGGGATGATGTCGAGGGCGTTTAAGAGGATGTTTAAAAATACCTGGCTTAATTGCTGGTGATCCCCATGAATCCGGGGAAGATTCGGTAAGATACTGACATCCAGGTGGGCACCGGAAAGCTTGATTTGATTTCCGGCCAGGCGGACCGTCTCCTGGATCAGTTGTCCCAGTTCCAGGGGTTCTATTTTGGATTCCCCTTCCCGGGCAAAATCAAGCAGGTTTCGAATGATGCTTTGGGATCGATCGGCCTGACTGATCAGATCTTCGATCATCTCCAGTCGTTCTCCATCCGACAATTCATTATAATCTTCCTTGAGGACGTGAGCGGTCAGGGTAATATTATTGATGGGATTATTCAACTCGTGGGCAATACCGGCCGTCAAAGTCCCTACGGCCCGGAGTTTGTGCGATAGGATCAAAACGTCATGGCGGCGGTCCAGTTCTTCCAGCATACGATTCATGGCCAAAGTAAGATCGGAAAATTCATCCCGGTAGGGTCTGGTGGGGATTACCGGGGTAAAATCGCCTTTGGCTATGCGATGGGTATATCCCAGTAATTGGGTTAAAGGTCCCAGGATCTGTCTGGAGAGGAGATGGGCCAGGTAGATCATCAGGACGAAGAGAAATCCTAAAAAAATGAGGGGAACCCGCCTGGCCCAACCCAGCATTTGTTCCACTGATTGACGTTCCTTCTGGAGAATCGTAAAGGCCAAAGAGATCATCTCCGCCCCGTGGAGGCGGAGATCGGCTTCCAACTTTCTACGCTGGGGAGCAATAGCCTCCGATTTGGTTTCGACCAGCATCTGAATATTTTCCAAAAGGGACTTATACGTTTCAGTGTGGACGACCATCGTTTGGAAAGGCTCCTTTCCCACGACCCCCTGGAGCTTAAGGGTGTTGGTCTGGAGCAAAGTCAAAGCGGTCTGGACATGGCTTTGGGCCTCAGCCAGATTAGTTCCATAGAGGAAAAAATTTTTTTCAAATCTTCGGGCCTGCTGGATTTCAAAGGTAAAATTATCGGCCACATCCAAAAAATGTAATTTCTCCTCCAACCGGAAGATAAAATACAGGGAGGCCAGGGTGATCCCCAAGGCCATAAGAAAACAGATCAGGAACCCGGTGGTGATGCGGGTCCGGATACTCAGACTGGGTTTTTCGGCGACGATCTTCTCGTCCTGGGTGGGAAGTGGGGCACTTCCTGAAGGGTGCGATTCCGGCATGGGCGGCGGCCTTATTTAAGAAAGCATTTTTAAATAATGGCTATGAAAAGACGAATATAGAATATCGAATAACGAATTTCGAATCATGAAGTTATGATGGGCCGGTAAAAAGTCTAAATCCGGCCTTTTCCGTTATTCCGGCGAAACCGGAATCCAGTAGAACTATATCTTCATGAATATGGGTTGTCAAGTCCAACAGATAGGTATATAAGAAACCTTAATTATCGATTAAAAAAGTTTGAAAAAACGTCGATAACCTCTCCGTCATTCCGGTGAAAACCGGAATCCAGGTTCTTTTCGTCTCAGCATAACGTCTGGATTCCGGTGCCTGCCCCGGACCTGATCCGGGGTTCACCGGAATGACGTGTGCTAAAGTCAAGTTTTTCATAGGGCTAAATTGTTACAAAAATTCTTTTCTGCGGAATGAGAATCTAAAGATGGACCCCTTACGCCTGGCAGTTATCGATGACGAGCCTACGGTCTGCCAAAGGCTCAAACAAATATTCCGGAAAGGCCCTTATGAGGTTGAGACCTTTGGGGAAGGGCGGCCGGCCCTGGCCAGGATGGCCCAAAAACCCTTTCAACTCATTCTTTCCGATATCCGTCTTCCGGATCTGAACGGGCTGGAAATCCTGAACCGTATTAAAAAAGATTATCCGTCCACCGAAGTCATCCTCATAACCGGTTATGCCACCCTGGATCAGGCCGTGGAGGCGGTAAAAAAAGGGGCTTTTTACTATCTGGCCAAGCCCTTTACCCCCGAGCAGGTCAGGGCCGTTGTCAAACGGGCTATGGAACATTTGAAATTATCTTCTGAAAATAAACGGCTCCGGGAGGAAGTCTTTCAAAAGATTCAATATGATGGGATTGTGGGCATCAGTTCCAGGATTAAAGACCTTTTGCAGGCCATCGGCAAAGTCTCTCAAATTGATTGTAATGTCCTGATCCAGGGGGAAAGCGGGACCGGTAAAGAGCTGGTGGCCCAGGCCATCCATTTCAACAGTTCAAGACTTTCAGCTCCCTTTGTGGTTTTTAATTGCGGCGGCTTCACAGAAGAGTTGATTGCCAATGAGCTCTTCGGCCATGAAAAAGGGGCCTTCACCGGGGCCGATTCCACCAAGATCGGGCTCATGGAGGCGGCCCAGGGGGGAACCCTTTTCATGGATGAAATCGGAGAGATGCCCCCTACCATGCAGGTCAAGCTCCTTCGGGTGATTCAGGAAAAAAAATTACGCCGTCTGGGGAGCACCAAACCCATCGATCTGGATATCCGCATCATCAGCGCCACCAACCGGGAACTGGAAAAGGAGGTGGAACAGGGCCGCTTTCGCCAGGACCTTTTTTACCGTTTAAAGGTGGTGCTTTTAAAAGTCCCTCCCTTGAGGGAACGTAAGGAGGATATCCCCTTATTACTGAATCATTTCCTGTTAAAATTCAATCAGGCCTACAAAAAGAAAGTCCAGGGTTTTTCCAGGGAGACCCTGGAAACCTTGATGAACTATTCCTTCCCTGGAAATGTTCGGGAATTGGAAAATATCGTAGCCAGCGCCGTGGCCTTATCCGAAGGCACCCTGATCACCCCGGCCGACCTGCCTGAGGATTTACGGCAATTCGAGGTGGAAACCTATGGAGCCTCAACGTGGCCTTCCTGGGAGGAGAATGAGAAGGAATACATCCAGAAAATCCTTGAGGCCACCCGGCACAACAAAATCGAAGCCGCCCGGATTCTCAAGATGTCCCGAACTACCTTATGGCGAAAAATCCTGCGTTACGGTCTGGATAAAACGTAACGATTTCAGTTTTTTAAAAAAATTCTGCATGACCCGTTAAAAAGACTTGACATTGAAACCTTCAGGGATTATATTCGATACATGTTGAAATATCGAAATGATAATTTAGAGAAAATGGCCGGCATGTTTAAGGCTTTGTCACACCCCAACCGTCTGCGGATCTTTCTGCGTCTCATCTCCTGCTGCGTTCCGGGGACGGTTCACCGCATCGATGGGGAAGAAAGTACCTATGTTGGGGACCTGGGCAGGAACTTGGGGATCGTGCCCTCCACGGTGTCCCACCATATCAAGGAACTCCGTCGAGCAGGCCTCATTCGGATGGAACGGCGCGGGCAGAAGATCGAGTGCTGGGTGGACCCTGAAGTGATCAAGGAACTGGCAGGATTTTTTTCCGTATAGCCGCACCATTTTTTTTAAACTTATATTTCGATATTTGTAGAAATATCAAAATAGGAGGTACGAATCATGGAAAGACACCATGAAGAAGAGTCCATTCGGGAAGCAGTTAGAGAGAGGTATGGAAACATAGCCAAGGGCGGGGATCCGGAAGCCAATACGGTAGTCCCCCTGTCCTGCTGCAGCAAATCCGCGAAGCCCATAAATGGGCTTTCAAGGTTTATGGGCTACACGGAAGAACAACTGGCCGCCGTTCCGGAAGGGGCCAACATGGGTCTCAGTTGCGGCAACCCGGTGGGAATAGCCGGTCTGCGGCCGGGAGAGACGGTTTTGGATTTGGGAGCGGGCGGCGGGTTCGACAGTTTCCAGGTGGCGGGGCAGGTAGGAGAGGGGGGACGGGTTATTGGCGTCGACATGACCCCCGAGATGGTGAGCAAGGCACGCAAAAACCTTTTAAAAGGCCATTTCCCGAATGTGGAGTTCCGGCTGGGTGAGATCGAGCATTTGCCGGTTGGGGATGGGGCCGTGGATGTCATCCTGTCCAACTGTGTCGTCAATCTTTCCCCTGACAAGGCCCAGGTCTTCCGTGAGGCCTACCGGGTCCTCAAACCCGGAGGCAGGCTTTCCATCGCTGACATCGTATCCACTTCTCCTATGCCCGAAAGCCTTCGGAACGACTTGGCCCTTGTGACCGGATGCATCGCCGGGGCGGCTACCACAGAGGAACTTGAAGGAATCCTGGGACGGGCCGGGTTTGTGGATATACGGGTTGCCCTGAAAGAAGAAAGCCGCGAACTGATCCGCCAATGGGCCCCGGAGAGGGACGTCGACCATTACATCGTCTCGGCCATCATCCAGGCAACCAAACCGTTTGACAGGGCTCGACCGGACCAGGGGGACAAGCCGTCAGGAGGTCTAAGCGGGGCGAAATTGAAAGGAAACGGACAATTGGACACCAAGGCGATTAAAAAGCAGGTCTATAAAAATCTCGAATCCGGGCTCCACTGCGCCGAGGCCCTCTCAAAAACAGTCCTGGAAGCGGTTTCCCCTGAACCCCACCCGGATGTGATCAAGGCCTCATCCGGATTCGGGGGCGGCATTGCCGGAACCACGGAGGACCTCTGCGGCGGGTTTACCGGTGGGGTGCTCGCATTGGGTGCGCTGCTCGGCCGTGACAGGGGGCTTGAAGACCTTAAAGATTGCGGGCTCCTGGTCAAAGAACTCAGAAAACGATTCTTGAAGGAATTCGGAAGTGTCCAATGCGGGGCCATCCTGAAGGGGTTCAATGAGGCCCAAAAGCCTTTCATGTGCGCCAAGGTCACGGCCAAAGGCGCGGAGATCGTAGCGGATCTGCTCAACGAGTACCAAAAGGAAAGGGCAAAAGATTTGTCAACGCTTTGTTGCGGTCCGAAAGAAAAGATGGCCTTAGGGGCCTGCCCATTCGGCGCAACCTGTTAAGGCCTAAGCGGTGACTTTTCGTGCGGCTTTTATAAAACAAACCCCTCGCGAAGAACACAAAGGGCACAATACGGGACCATGGCTATCTTTCTTCATACTCCTTCAGGTCCTTTGTGTTCTTCGAAGTAAACACCATCAGATAGCTATCTTGTTTGCCAATTTTTTTTTAATGAAGGTTGACTTGAAAAGTCTTGTCAGGCATTAATCACAAATCAAGGTTTGACCCCAAAGATGTTCCATTTTGAAACCTATTCAAATTCAGCGCCCTTATTTAGATAACTTTTTAATATAACTTTATTTTTAATTAAATAACGATTTTTATTCCTTTCCCTATCGTTCTATTTTGAATCATTAATTTCCGGCCTTTTTTCCCGTCCCAGTCTCTCTTTTTATAACTATTTGATTTTCAATCATATTAAATAATGGCACACTATTTGTATTCCATGTTGGACGAGGTCCGGTTATGCATAAAATATTAGTCCCCATGGAGAATTTTTCCACACTTTCCTTATCGGCGGCCTATTTTGCCATCGAATTCGCGAAAAGGAATCCCACCAAAATTCTATTTTTAATTTTTTCGCCTGCTCCGGAGGGCGACGAAACCGCGCCGACCAAAAAGGTTGAACCCTGGCCCAAGCCCTTTGATATCCTGGTTCAGCAGGCCAGGGGGGAAAAGGTCAACCTGGAACTGTTCTCTTCCAATGAAGCCTATCTGGAAACGGTTGGTCATTTTACCAGGGAACATAATATTTCAGAGATCATCATTGCGGTCCCACCGGTTCCGAACCCGCAATATCAAAAATTAATCCACCGGATCGAGTCCTTACGAAACAGTGTGGAAAGTCAAATCATCATCGTCAGGCCCAAGGAGGATAGGAGTATGGCAACCGAACGGAAGATTAAAAAGGAAGGAATATAACCATGGCCATCATTATTATTTCAAGTACCTCGGCGAGCTTAAGGAAAGAAGTTTCCGAAGACCTGGCCCGGAAACTGGGCTATCCCTGCCTGAGTCGTGAAGAGTTGACGGATCAGGGCACGGTAGCGGGGATCCCCATAGGAAAACTGGAGATGTCGATCATTAAAAGCCCGGCCCAAACCGAACGCCTGGCCCGCCTGAAAGAACGCTATTTAGCCTTTATTACCGCTGGAATTTGTGAAAAGGCCGGGGAGGGGAACCTGGTCTATCACGGCAGGGGAGGGCATTTTCTGATGCCCAATGTTTCCCATATCTTTCGGATCCGCCTGGTCTCCAACAAGGAATATCGCATTCAAACGATCATGAAGCAGATGCGGTTGGATCGGCCCAAGACCGAAAAATTCATTCAGCAGGTGGACCAGGATATTGAAACCTGGGTCCATCTGATTCACGGGCAGGACATCAATGATCCCAGACAGTATGACCTGATTCTCAATCTGGAGCACATGAGCCTGGCCAACACCAGTGCGGCCCTCTGTTCCCTGGCCGAACTCCCTGATTTTCGCCCGACCCCGGCCTCCCTGAAAAGTATGGACCATTATTGTCTGGCAGCCCGGACCAGGCTGAAACTGGCCCTGGATGCCCGGACGTCCGAGGCCGACCTGACCGTTTCGGCCAATGAGGGGGTGGTCACCGTCACTTATATGCCCCGGCAGGCCCAGGTGGCCAACCATATCCCGGAGGTCCTGGCCGAGGTTCCGGGGGTCAAGGAAGTGCTGGCGACCATGGCCGAAACCAATATCCTCTGGATACAGGAGGCCTATAACCCCCAATCCGAAACGTTTACCCAGATCAATCAGGTGGCCCAGCGCTGGGGTGCGGCCATTGAATTATTACGTTTCCTCCCTTCGGAGGAAGCGGCTGCCGAAACCGCCGAAGAAGGGGCAATCCCATCTGGTTTGGCCGCCAGGGAAGAACCTGAATACACCGGAGGCATTGAAGAGGATACCCCCGAGAAGCCCAGGATCGAGGACGGGGGTTTGAGCAACGCCTTGGAAGAATTGATCCGGCAGGGCAGATCCGGAGGCAGCCATTTCATTCAGGGCAACTTCCAGACCTTATCGTCGGCCATCAGCCGAAATGTTAATTACAGTCTGGTAGTTATCGGAGATCTCTTCCTCGGCAAATCCAAAGCGGCCCGGATTCGCCTGCTTCGGGACTTGAAGGTCTATCTGGGCGGGCGGATCCGTGTTCCGGTGATCTCCTCGGACGAATTGCAGGAGAAATATTTCCTGGGAGGAAAAGAGATTATTAAATCCCTGATTTTTTTGATCCTGGTGGCCATGAGTTTTTGGGGTGTCTTTACCCATGAGGAAGCGATCATAAACCTCCTTCAGGAATATAAAGGGTGGAAATTATTCTCCGTCATAGCCGTCGGTCTTTTTGCACCGGTCTTTGCCTATCTCTACGGGACCATTGCCCATATTTTCCTGAAAATAATCAAGTTCGATTAGTGTGCTGTGAGATCTTTGACCATAAAAATTTTGTCCGACAGGATTAACAGGATTTACATTTTCTTTATTCTCATTGCAACTTGATAGTATAGGAAATTCCTTTTTTGACAATGGTCAGGCTATAGACGGTTAAGGGGGGGGAGAATAATATTTTATTTATGGAATCATATGGTTATAATACGGTCCCGGGATGGGATTATTTTATCAATGGGGAGACCGGGAGAAGTTTAAAGAGAT
>JACRBX010000233.1 GCA_016219225.1 Deltaproteobacteria bacterium | reverse complement strand
TTTCCTATGTGGTTCATAAGCCTAATGGAATTGAAGAAGAAACCATTTATCGGGGCGATAGTTTTCTAAAAAAAAGTATATACACCTTTCCAGGCTATCCCTACCGGCTTCTAAAATCTTTTTATAATTTAAAGGGTGGGACTACCTTCTTTGCTACGAGAAAATTTAACCAGGCGATGAAAAAGGCCTGGCAAAATTCTCATTATTATTCGAAATATCCTCATACCCTATAGCCCGTTTTTATTTCGAAGGAAGCAGGCCTTTTGCTTTCAATGCCTAACCAGACTCCCGATCCCTATGGGATTTTCCTTTCGATCTTTGATAATCCAGCATGTCACCTCAACGGCCAGTATCGAACCATCTCTCCTGATATACTCCTTTTGGAAATGCACATAGTCCTGTGCCATGGCTTCACTGATTTTTTGTTTTTCCTTCTCATGCCATTTAGAAGGTGTAATTTTCTGAAAGGTTATATTCTTCAACTCCGCCAAGGCATATCCCAGCATTTTTTGATAAGCGGGATTTGCTTCCAGGATGTCTCCGAACATGTTGGCCAGAACCACCCCTTGGGGTATTTTTTCTGCCAATTCCAGGTACTGATCTTCAAGGGTTTTTTGTCTTTGGCGGTCCGCTTCAATCAGTAGTCCTGTCTGAAATTCTTTGAGATTGAAAATTTGCATGTCCCTGACCGCATGCGGAACAGACGGGATGGCACATCCCAAATAAAACAGAATTAAGGACAACAGGAGAAAAGCTATTTTTTTCATAAATCCCACCAATACTGAGTGCCTAAAACCTCAGATGTACATCGCCGGTCAGAATCGTTTCCTTTCGGCCGTTATCCAGGAGAACGATCAGTCCGCCGTGATCGTCAATGCCCTGGGCCACACCGGTCAGGGAAGTCTGGTTATTCAGAATGGTTACCTTCCGGTTTTTGACTAAAGAATACCGATTCCACTCCTTACGTAAAAACCCAACCCCTTCGTTTTGAGCCTTTTGGTAAAGGGTTTCCCCGAAGGTCAAAAACCGGGTCAGGAGTTGAAGGCGGGAGATCTTCTTGCCGGTTTCCTTTAAAATGCTGGTGGCCGGCTGTCCCCCCGGAGGCGGCTCCAAAGGGGCCCAGTGGCAATTGACGCCGATCCCGATGATCATATATTCCATCCGGTCCGGGTCGGTGGTAAATTCGGTCAGGATTCCGGCTAATTTTTTATCCCCGGCATAAATATCATTGGGCCATTTGATGCCCACATCCATCCCGGCGATCTCCCGGATGGCCCGGCAAAGAGAAACCGAGGCCAGCACGGTGCCGTAAAAGGCCTCTTGGGGCAGCCAGTTCGGCCTCAGGATCAAAGAAAATAAGAGATTTTTACCGGATGGCGATTGCCAAATGCGGCTCAGCCGGCCTTTGCCTTTTTCCTGGAATTCGGCCACAACCAGGGTCCCTTCCGGAGCCCCCTGGGCCGCCAGGGTTCTGGCTTGAATATTCGTGGAATCGGTACGGAGGAAGTGGTGGATGTTTTTCCCCAAAAAAGCGGTTTTCAACTCCCGGGCTAAAAGATCAGGCAATAAAATATCCGGAACGGCCGTCAGGCGATACCCTTTCCCCTGCAAAGATTCGATACTAAAACCCTCTTCTTTGAGTTTGGCCATATATTTCCAGATAGCCGGGCGGGTCATACCCAATTCCTTGGCCAAGGCCTCTCCGGAAACAAATTCCCTTTGGGACAGGGCCCCCAATATTATTTCTTTTGGTCGAATCTGCGGGTTTTTCTGGGAAGAATTCATAATCCATCCAGATTGGGTGGGGTTATAAAAACTTTTTTTATGAACCTAAACTAATACAAACGGTCTCATTCCTTTTTAAAAAACTCCCGAACCATTTTGATGGCGCAGAACTCCCCACACATGGTACAGACCTCCGATTCACTGGGAGGGCTTTCGGCCCTCATCCGGCGGGCCTTTTCCGGATCCAGGCATAGGCCGATCTGTCTTTCCCAGTTCAAGGCTTTACGGGCCAGGGCCATTTGACGATCCTGTTCCCAGGACTTCGCCCGGCCCCGGGCCAGGTCGGCGGCATGGGCCGCGATACGGGACGCGATAATCCCTTCCCGCACGTCTTCCGGCGTGGGGAGTTTTAAATGTTCGGAAGGGGTGACATAGCAGAGAAAATCGGCACCGGCCATCCCGGCCAAGGCCCCCCCGATGGCGCAGGCAATATGGTCGTAACCCGCTGCAATATCCGTGACCAGGGGACCCAGGACATAAAAAGGGGCCCCCTGGCAAAGCTGTTTCTGAAGCAGCACATTAGCCTCGACCTGATTGAGCGGCACATGCCCGGGCCCTTCGATCATGACCTGAACACCGGCTTTTAAGGCCTGTTCCCGTAATTCTCCCAGGTGGATCAACTCCTGCACCTGGGCCCGATCAGTGGCATCGGCCAGACAGCCGGGACGCAAGCCGTCTCCGAGGCTCAAGGTCAGATCGTATCGACGGGCCAATTCGATTAAACGATCATATTCGGTATAGAGGGGGTTTTCTTTTCCATGATAGACCATCCAGGTTGCCAGAAAGGCCCCGCCCCGACTGACGATATCGGTGATCCGGCCCTGCTTTTGCAACCGCTCCAGAGAATTGAGGGTAACGCCGCAATGGACTGTAATAAAGTCGACGCCAGCCTGGGCCTGACTTTCAATCACCTCGAAAATCTTATCCGCCGTCAGGTGGACAATCCCCCCTTTTTCCCTGGCCGTTTCCACCACCGCCTGATAGATTGGGACCGTGCCTATAGGCAAAGGGGAATGGGCAATCAAGGTTCGGAGTATTTCCTTTAAATCACCCCCGGTACTTAAGTCCATGACTGTATCGGCTTTAGCTTCGACACAAATATTCAACTTGCGCAATTCCTGGGCCAGATCCACCTGATCGGAGGAAGTCCCGATATTGGCATTGACCTTGATCGCCAATCCCTGTCCGATACCAACCGGGCGGGCCTTCTTCTTCCCGAGGTTAGCCGGAATAACAACCGTCCCCTGGGCCACACGTTTTTGGATCTCTTCCGGATCCAGCCCTTCCTGGCGGGCCACTTCCTGCATTTCAGGGGTTAGAACCCCTTTTTGGGCTGATTCAATCTGGGTCAAGATGATACCTCTTTTTTATTTTTGTTATTTTCAAGCCACCTATATGGATCAGTAGCCCACTGGCCATGCCCGACCGGCTGGGCTCCGGCAATGGCTTTGGTAATAAAATCCTTGGCCTTTTCCACAGCCTTTATTAAAGGATTCCCCTGCCCCCAGAAAACGGCAATGGCGGCCGAAAAGGTACAACCGGTGCCGTGGATATTCGGGGTCTGGATTCGGGGGCTGGAAAATTCCCTGAAAGAAATCCCGTCGTAAAGGAGATCTATGGCCGCTCCGGTTAAATGTCCCCCTTTGATTAAAACCATTCCTTTGATTTTTTCTTTAAGGGCCATGGCAGCCCTTTTCATATCCGCAACGGTCCGCACCGGAAGACCGGTCAAGACCGAGGCTTCGGAGAGATTAGGAGTGACCAAACCGGCCACGGGGAAAAGATCATCCCTGAGCGTTTGAACGGCCTTTTTTTCCAATAAGGGATGCCCGGTTCCGGAGATCATGACCGGATCCAGCACCACCTTTTCAATCTTAAATTCATTTAGGGTTTGGGCCACCAGAGTAATGATTTCGGCCCGGGCCAGCATGCCTGTTTTCACGGCATCGACGCTGATATCGGAAAGGACCGCCTGGAGTTGTTCCCGTATAAACGACCGGGGAACCGGGAAGATCCCTTGAACTCCCAAGGTGTTCTGGGCCGTCAAGGCCGTTATAACCGAGGTCCCATAGCCTCCCAGCAAAGCGATGACCTTCAGGTCGGCCTGTATGCCGGCCCCACCGCTCGGGTCCGATCCGGCTATGGTCAAAATACGTGGCTTTATAAACCCCCCAATAATAAAACAGGCCATACCCGAAGGGATGGCCTGGATAGAGAGAGAATCATTTCATTTTTAATTACAACAGGGGACATCCGGGTAAAAAACCTTGGATGACCAGAAACAATGCCCTTCTGATACTGGGTGATTACTTGCCCCTCTTCTTACGCTGATGCCGGGTTTTCCTCATCAACTTTTTATGCTTATGCTTTCGCATCTTTTTCCGTCTCTTTTTGACTACGCTACCCATCCAGTTCCCCTCTTGAGAATTTTCTGAAGCGATAAATTTAAAAGTATTTTATATACCCGATTTAAACGCTATTGGCAAGAAAAATTATTAATCAAATAACCTCTTGACAACATTCTTTATTTTAATCCATAATTAAACAAAATATCAATTTTGATCCTGAGGAGGAACGAAACATGGCCATGACCAAAAAACCCGTTGCCAAACCCGCTCCTAAAAAAGCTTCCCGAGTAGGGACCAAATACGCCTGTAGCGACTGTGGGCTGCTGGTCACCGTGGATCAAGACTGTGATTGTCCTACAGTGGATCTGGTTTGCTGTGGAACCCCAATGAAGAAAAAACGGGCCGCCTGCAAAAAATAAAAACGCTTTTAAGAACCTTTTTCATCCAATCTGAAAGTCCACTTTAACCTGGTCTTTCACAAAGGTACAACTTTGTCCTGGGGTTTGGGGTGAAGTCCGTCCTTTCAAGAGCTTAGAGGAAACGTATGAATCCGGAAGCCCTTCAGTTAATGGAGCTTACTCAAGAACCAAAGATATCCTATTTTTCCATGGAAATAGGTATTCACAGCAGCATTCCTACTTATAGCGGCGGTCTGGGGGTCCTGGCCGGGGATACCATCAAATCCGGTGCTGATCTTAACCTGCCCATGGTGGCTGTTACCCTGATCACTAAAAAAGGATACTTCCGTCAAGAACTGGATTCCAAGGGCAGACAGACAGAACACCCCGTTCTCTGGGACCCGGTTAAGTCCATGACCTTGCTTTCTCCTAAGGTTTCGGTGGAAATTGAGGGCCGAAGGGTCTTGATCCAAGTCTGGCATTATACGGTAAAAAGCTTTACCGGAGGGAAGGTCCCTGTTTTCTTTCTCGATACGGACCTGGAAGAAAATGCCCCCGAAGACCGGGAAATTACTTCTTTTCTCTATGGAAAAGATCTGCCCTACCGTTTAAAGCAGGAAATTGTCCTGGGCCTGGGCGGGGCCAGGATGTTGAAAAAGTTAGGCTTTGAAATAAAAAAATATCATCTCAATGAAGGGCATGCCAGCCTGCTGACCCTGGAGCTTCTCCATAATTTTCAAAAGCCTATAGAAGAGGTCTGGGATGAGAAACTGGTCTGGGATGTGAACCGGGTTAAAGAGCTCTGTGTCTTCACCACGCATACCCCGGTCGAGGCCGGCCACGACCGATTTTCATACGACCTTGTCCGGCAGATTCTGGGAGAACCCATTCCCTTTGATGTGTTAAAAGGTCTGGCCGGCCAGGAGGCCCTTAATATGACTCTGCTGGCCCTCAACCTGAGTGAGTTTGTCAACGGGGTGGCCAAAAAGCACGGAGAAGTCTCCAGGACCATGTTCCCTGGTTATAAAATCAACGCCATCACCAACGGGGTCCATTCCTATACCTGGACCTGTGAGAGCTTCAAGCGGCTTTACGATAAATATCTTCCCGGCTGGGCCAATGAACCTGAATTATTTGTCCGCATAGGCCGGATCCCCGACCAGGAGATCTGGGAAGCCCATCTGGAAGCAAAATCGATCTTATTCAATTATGTCCGGGAAACAACCGGCGTAGAGATGGATCCCGGTTTATTGACTTTTGGATTTGCCCGCCGGGCCACGGCTTACAAACGGGCTGATCTTTTGTTTAGCGACCTGGAACGGCTTAAAACCATTGGGACCGGAAAGATCCAAATCATCTATGCCGGAAAGGCCCATCCTAATGATCGTCCGGGCAAGGCCTTGATTGAAAATATTTTTGCCTTTAAGGAAAAATTAAAAAGCCTGATCAAGATTGTCTATCTTCCCAATTATGATATGGAGGTGGCCTTAAAATTGGTTTCCGGAGTGGATGTCTGGCTGAATACCCCCTTAAGACCCCGGGAGGCCTCAGGCACCAGCGGGATGAAAGCGGCCCATAACGGCGTTGTGAATTTCAGTGTCCTGGACGGCTGGTGGATCGAAGGTCATATCGAAGGATACACCGGCTGGTCTATCGGGCCGAGCCCCACGGAAACCCAACTGGTCGACAGCTTCGATACCCGGGATGCGGAGGACCTTTACAACAAGCTTGAGAAGGTTATTATCCCCACGTTTTACCAGGATAATGGAATTTGGGTCCGCATGATGCAGAACGCTATCGGAAAAAATGCCTATTATTTTAACACCCATCGCATGATGCGCCGTTATGTGACCGAGGCCTATATCCGATAAAAAGAAAGGCGAAAGGCACGAGGCAATAGGCGAAGGGCAAAAGGCAAAACGATTTTATGATTTTTTTTCGCCCATAGCCTATTGCCCGATGACAAGGTCAGGAAAACAACTTAAACAACCGGGAACCTGATTTTTTAGTCTCCAATTCCTCAAATTCCCGCAGGAGTTCTTCCTGTTTTTTATTTAAATGGGTGGGGATTTTGATCATCACCTGAATGAGTTGATCCCCTTTGCCGGACCCCCGAAGGTGGGGGAACCCTTCGCCTTTCAGCCGCAGGGTGTGGCCGTTCTGGGTCCCTTTGGGAATGGTGAGTTTTTTAGGATTATTTAAGGTCGGTATCTCAATTTCCGCTCCTAAAGCAGCCTGAATCATCGAAATGGGTATGGAACAAATCACGTCATCCCCTTCCCGATGAAAGAAATCGTGTTCTTCCACATAGACCACGACATACAAATCCCCGGAAGAACCCCCATTGATTCCCCCTTCTCCCTGGCCCCGGAAACGTAAACGGGATCCGCTGGAAATCCCGGCCGGGATCTTCACCGACAAGGTTTTGGTCTGCTCAGTCCGTCCCTGGCCCTGGCAGTTTTTGCAGGGATGGGCGATAATCTGACCCTGGCCGTGACACCGGGGGCAGGGGGTGCTGATTCGAAAAAATCCCTGGGTCTGGACCACCTGTCCTCTCCCGCCGCAGGTAGGGCAAAATTCGGGCTTTGTGCCGGGTTCAAGACCGTTTCCATGGCAGAGGGAACAGGTTTCCAACCGGGGGATTTTTAGTTCCATTTCTTTCCCCTTGGCCGCTTCCATGAAGGAAACCGAAAGATCATAGCGGAGGTCCGCCCCTTCTCTGGCCCTGGACTGACTGCCCCGACCTCTCCGTCCGAAGCCGAAAAAGTCCTCAAAGATATCCCCGAAACTGGAAAAAATATCCTCAAACCCGCCAAAGCCGCTAAAACCGGTGCTCTTCAATCCTTCATGACCGAACCGGTCATAGACTTCCCGCTTCTGGGAATCGTGCAAAACTTCATAGGCCTCGGCCGCCTCTTTAAACCGTTCTTCGGCTTCTTTGTTCCCTGGATTTCGGTCCGGGTGAAATTTGAGGGCCATTTTCCGGTAAGCTTTTTTGATCTCTTCTTCATTAGCCTGCTTTGAAAGACCCAGGACTTCGTAATAATCCCTTTTATGGTTATTGTTTTGCATAAAATTTCAAGACCTCAGCATTGTCTGAATTTTTTCAATTTGTTCCTCGTCAGGGATAGCCCTGAAGGCCGTCAGGGCCTGCTGAAATCTTCCATCGGCCAAGGCCTTTTCTCCTGCCTTCCTCCAGGCCGCTTCCGGGGCGCTCTCCTTTAAAAGTTTGCTGGTTTGTTGCAACAAAAAAGGATCGCCGTCTTCGATACTGCGCTCCCTGATCCGGCGAATCCCTTCCTGGTTTTGGGCCTTCTCAAAAAAATTCAGGGCATCTGCCAGCCGGTCCTCCGAAAAATATTCCCGACCATATTGGGACAATTGATCCCTATTAATCTGAGGATTGTGGAGCAAGTCTCTTTTTTTTAAACAATTTAAAACCTTGGGCATCAGGGACCTTCCTTGATCTTTTTTTCATTCAGGGCCGACAGGTCCCGATCCAATTCCTTGACCAAATGTTCTTCGATCAGAAAAAGGTCCGAAGAATTGGAAATTTTAATATAGCAGGTATTTCCCACGGCGGTTTTATTCCCTACCTGAATTTCAAACCATTTGCCCTGGGTTAAGAACAGGATTTTCCATCTGGGAATATCCAGGCCGAATTCTTTCAGGTCCTGTCTGGGGTCGGACCATTTTCGTTCCCAGCGCAGAGTATTCAGGGTTTGGAGGATCCCCTCAACCACCTTCGAATCAGCCGGGCCCGAAATGGGTTGAATAATCTTCCAGGAGCCTTCCTTTTTAAGGTGGATCACATCAGCCCCTCGTCTCCATTGTATCTCCACTATCTTAGCCGACGAAATACCTGGGAAAAGGGCCTGGTTTTTAATGTCTTCCGATTTCTTAGGGAAAAAGAATTCCATCGCAGCCCATATCCCGGCCACCACCACCAGGATGGAAAGATAAACCCACAGCTTCCTTAAAATCACCGGGCCTTTCTCCTCGACCTCCAGACCAAAATTCCGGCCCCTATGACCATAAGAGGCATCAGGACCAGGGAAACCCAAAACAAAACCATGACCTGAGAGGAGGAAAGGGTCAAGGGTCGGACCTGCGCCGTTTTGGCTGGACGGATGGCGATCAGGGCCTCCTCTTCAGTCAGGTAATTTACCGTGTTTAAGAAAAGGTCCCCATTCCCCGAAAGGTTAAAATAGCCGTTACTGGCAAAATCCGAATCGCCGAAAAGGACGATTTGTCCTTTAGGAGATTTTTTTTCTTTTTCTTTGGGTTCGTTTCTTTCCGCCATTTTTCCCGGGGAAGAAAAGTTCACTAAAACGGCCAGGGGCAACGGGCCTTTCTGCTCTTGCCCGGGGTCAAAGGAGGCCTTTCCTTTTTCCATATCTTTCCTGTTTAATTCAGACCAACTCCCGGAAGAAGAACGGACCAGGACCTCGGCTGATACCGGGGAAGACGGGGAAGGAAAGATGTTTATAGATCGGGCCGTAGGAAAGAAAGTGGCTACAGTAAATTGATCGGTTATCGGATGGCGACCGTAAGACCCGGCCATAGGGATCAGATAATCCCCCCCGTAGACCCGGCTGAGCTTGTCGATCACGATGTCATCGTTCAGGGTCACCCCAAGAGAGGCCAACCATTCCTTTAACCCGCTGTCTTGATAAGGCTCCAGCAGAAGGATTACCCGGCCCCCGGACTGGCAATATTTTTTCAGATCCTCGATCTCTTCCGGGAAAAAGGGCTTTTTCGGTCCGGCGATCACCAGAAGGCGGACCTCGGCATCAAACCCGCCCCCGGCCAGAAGGTTCCTCTCCTCCACCAGATAATTTTCTTTGGTAAGGAGACCTTTGGCCATGGAATAACCGGCCTTTTGGGAATCCTCAACGCTTTTTTCCCCATGGCCGGACAAAAAAACGACCTTTTTGGCCTTGGTTTGCATTAAACGCAGCAGACCATTGGTGATCCCTTCTTCATCGGTCACAGCCACCGACTGGGTTTTTTCCCCTGATTCCAGGATCAAGGCCCCGTAGTTGCGCACTCCGTATTGTTGGGCCAGGGAAGGCTGCCGATCGGGATCGATAAACTGGTGATGGATGCGGGGATTGGTATAGCCATAGATCTCAAAAAGGGCCTGGGCCTTCTTTTTGCCCGGGTTGCCTTCCTGAAAAAAGGCCCGGATCCAGACATCCTGATTGATGGTCTTTAGGATCTTTTGCGTTTGGCTGGAAATGGAGTTCTTTTTCCCCTCTGTCAGATCCAGACGCCAGGGAAACCGATAGACCAGCAGGCTGATCCCGACCAGAATGGCCACAAAGACCACGGTCAGGAGGGTCAACAAGGAGCCTTG
>JACRBX010000232.1 GCA_016219225.1 Deltaproteobacteria bacterium | reverse complement strand
GTCTCCCCATTGATAAAATATTCCCATCCCGGGTCCGTATTATAACCATATGATTCCATAAATAAAATATTATTCTCCCCCCCCTTAACCGTCTATAGCCTGACCATTGTCAAAAAAGGAATTTCCTATACTATCCAGTTACTTATATTCTAAGGCTGTATCTGAAAATTTACCTCTTATTTTTTAGAAAGTGCGAACGTCCTCCTCTGGTCGATACCGGATACTGGATTTGAGATTCTTGTCCAGCATCCGGCATCATTTTAAAAGAACGCATCCGATTTCAAATATCTTGGCCAGGTACTTAGTGTGTCGCTAAATAGTCAATGCAGAATTTCCACACTTGATTACCCGGCAGACCTTTCGCCTTCGTTCCCTCAACATATTTTTCGAAAAGAGGCTTCACCTTTGCCCTTGTCCGTTCCTCCTCCTCCTTTGAAACTTTCACGACAACCATTCCGCGCTTAGCCGCAAAGGCTTCCCCCTCCTTGTCCATTTCAAAATGAACCTTTCCGAATTTTGGGATATACTCATCGTTGACTTTCTCGATTATCTCCTGAATGTCCTTGGAAAGGGAATTCCATTTCTGTTTGTTCATGGCCATCCAGCATGTGGTTGCATTGGCCATGCCTGGGTCCCGAAGATCATACTGGACTACCTCGCCGATCCCGAAAATCTTGAGGCAGTCCTGTTGTTCTAAGACGCCATCAACGAGTCCCCTTTTGATCCCATCGTACGTCTCGGCGATTGGTATGGTAACCGGAATCCCGCCTAAGATCTCCACGATTTTAGAACTTATTCCGCTGGATTTTATCCGCAGTCCCTTTAGTTCATTAAGGCTTGAAAGCTTTTTTTTGGTATGAATAGAGGTTGGCCCGGTCGCGTGCAAAAGCAGAAACTTCGCATCCTCGAATTCTTTCGGGTTGAACTTCTTGACCAGTGCGTTTGCGAGGCCGGTAGCCTGGATCGCGTCCCGGTATCCCAGGGGTAGATCTAAAATCTCGGTGAGCGGAAACCTGCCTGGACTATAGGCCAGGACGCCCGTGCCTATGTCAAAGCTGCCCCGCACCATACTATCATAAGCCTGCGCTACCGGAGTCAGAGTCTGTCCGGGATAAACCGTGATTTTAACTCTTCCACCTGTTCTTTTCTCGACGTCTCTGCACCACTCTTCATGTAGGGCCACATAGGCGCTGTTCGCAGGAAACCAACTGGCAAATCGCAATTTGGTTACCTTTTCCTGAGCTCCCGAAGTAGTTGACAGGAATGCCCCCACAAACCCAACCACGACCACCAAACAGAATCTTAGCTTTCCACTCATAATACCCTCCTTATCATTTTCAAATTGAATTATGGTGCGGGAAGGGGCTTTGCCCGGCCCCTTCTCTTTTATATAACTTACTGTCCTGCCGGACTCTTTCCTTTACAGCGATCCAACTCCTTATCCATAAAGGGCAGGGCTTTTTCTGCCGGGATCCTGGTGGATGGGCCGTAATAAGAGAAATTTTTATACCAGTAATAGGGGGCGATATTGAAAGAGACCTTCTGCTGTTCGGGCGGTACGAATTCGATGATCAGCAAATCGGAGATGGCCTTGTGGTCACAGGCCCGCATCTTATAGACTTTCCCGGTTATATCCTGAAAACTATCGTTTTCCCAGACCTTGATGATCTTTTCCGGATCCGTACTCCCGGCCCGCTCGATGACGCTTAAGAGCCAATAATACTGGGAGGCCCAATAACCCACGGCTCCGATCGGATATTCGAAAATGGGCGTGTTATAAGGAGCCTTCCACTTATTCTTCCACAACTCGTTCCAGATCTTATAGAATTTGATCTGATCCGGTGTTTTCAACCAGGGGCCTTCCGTTTCGAAGGCGTTCAGGACCGTTAATCCTTTTGAACCCTCCACGCCGACATCGGCAAGGAAGTTGGCCTCGTCGAGGAATAAGTGGGCGAATGGCTGTTTGATCCCCATTTGCCGGGCCTGTTTGACTAAGTTGGCTGCATCCGGGATCCAGTCCCCGGTATAGATCACCTCGGCCCCGGAGGCCTTGATTTTGGTCAGGTAAGGGGCAAAATCGGTCAGAAACAGCTTGTGGTAATCCTCGCCGACAATCTCGGCTCCGGGATAATATTCCTTCAACCCATGTTTGAACCCGGCGGCCATGGAATGGCCGAACATGTAATCCTGGCAGAGGATATAAAATTTTTTCTCTTTTTTCCGGACCTGTCCATAATAATAGGCAAAGGCCCGACCGATCTGCTCGGTCGAGTAAGTGGACATGAAGGCATAACGGCTGAAGTTCTGGGCATCCATGAGGTCATCGGTCACCGCTGTGAAATTCTGGGCGATGACCTTATATCTATTGGCCGTCTCGTTAATGATTTTCATTAGATGGCTGCCGTTGGTGCCCAACAGGACATGGACCTTTTCCTGGAGGACCATCCGCTCACAGATCTTCTTGGTCTGATCCGGTTTGGACATGTGATCGGCTTTGATGACCTGAACCAGCTTTTTTTTGCCGTCCACCATCAGGCCTCCCCGCTTGTTGATGTCATGGGCCACCCAGATGGCGGAAAGATAAAACATCTGTCCCACGAAGGCCGCCGGCCCGGAAAAAGAGGCCACCATGGCGATCTTGATGGTGTCCCCACCGGTTACCGCCGGGTTGTTGGGGTCGAAGTCGGACATGTCCCCCATTTTGCCGACCTCGAATTTGGCATTCGCCGCCAGGGCCTTGGATGACCCGAAGGCCACCAGGGATAAAAGGAAAAACAGACAACCAACCAGCAAAAATCCTTTACCAACCTTTTTCATCGTAATCCTCCTTTATATTTTTTAACATTGTATTTGGAATTTGTATTGTCCGTTGTCAAGTTTTTTCAATTCGGACCTTCGTCCTTTTTTCTTCCTTGACATTTTGGGGGGACCAGGATAAAAAAGTTTTTTAAATACCGGCTGGCTGGTCTATTTGGGCCATAGTTTAGTTCGAAAATAGGGTTCGGAGTTTAGAATTCGGAGTTCGGAGTAAACCATTTTCATGATTCGTGGTGACCCAATGGGTCATGAGGGTTTAGTCCGGAAATAAAGTTTCAGGTTGCAAGTATGAAAAACTTCATAACGGCGATGGACGAAGAAAATAATATAAAGATGGAAGGGGATAATGGACAGTGGCGTTTTTAATCATTGATAAGAGTAAGTGCAAAAAAGACGGCCTCTGTGCCGGGGAATGCCCTGGGGGCCTGATCAAGCTCCAGGAGGACACCGGCTATCCCGCGATCATTCCAGGCGGCGTCAGGGGCTGTAACCTATGTGGACATTGCGTGGCCGTATGTCCCCACGGCGCACTGACCCATTCGGACATTCCGGCAGAAGATTGCCCGGGCATTAAGCCGGAACTCAGCATTAATGAAGAACAGGCCGTACAATTCCTGCGGTCCCGCCGTTCTATCCGAGTCTATCAAGACAAGCCCGTAGAAAAGGAGAAAATTACAAGACTCATCGAGACAGCCCGCTACGCCCCCACTGGCGGAAACGGCCAACGGATAGAATGGTTCGTTCTGACGGATAAGACCAGGATGCATTCATTGGCCGGCCGGACGGTGGACTCCATTCGTCAGGCTATTGAAGCGAATCCCCAAGTCCTGATCCGACAGCCCTATTTGCCATTGGTTGTCAAGGCCTGGGAGGCGGGGATTGATTCCATACTCCGGGGTGCCCCGGCCCTGGTGGTGGCCTCTGCTCCCAAGGAAGCGCCGGACGGCCTGGTCGATTTGAGCCTGGCCCTTTCTTATCTGGATCTGATGGCCCCGACGATGGGTCTGGGCACGTGCTGGGCCGGATTGCTTCAACATGCCCTCCTTTCCGCACCCTCCCTGAAAGAATTCCTGGGTATGCCGGTGGAGCATCCCCATTTTTATCCCATGATGCTGGGATACCCAAAGGCAAAATATTATCAGCTTCCCGGACGAAAACCGCCCAAGATCACCTTTTTCCCTTGACAGAATCTTAAGACGAAAATAGCATTCAGGGATCAGGTTTCAGGGGGCGGGGGTCGGCAAAATCTATTTTCTAAAAATTAATATAAAAAATCAAAAGAATACCGGCAGGTTGCTGGATTGTCGGTTTGGACTGAAATGGTGAGAGATCCAAGGCCTGAATTAGATAAATATGAAAGGTTTACCGAAAAAGGGCAGAAAAAAATTAATGAAATCTGCCGGGCGGCCGCTATGGTTTTTTATGAAAAAGGCTATCTCTCCGCTACGCTGGCTGATGTAGCCCAGGCCGCCGGCCTGACCAAAGGGGCTATATTTCATTATTTTTCCACCAAAGAAGAACTCCTTTTTTTAGTCTTATACCGATATACGGAGAGTACTCTGGGTGAATTAATGGTAAGGCTTAATGCATTCAGTGACCCTCAAGAACGGATATATGAGTATATTTATCTTTTTATCATGACCTATAAAAAAAGGCAGTTTGAATCCCGTCTGGCACTCAATGAAGTGGTGAATCTTCCTGAAAAATATCTGAATATTATCAAGGAGAAGCAAAGGGAATTCGTAAAGATTTTGCGATCGCTCATTGAGGATCTGTTGGAAAAAAAGGAAAGAAAGCCCGGATTGATTACCTTCCTCACCTATTCATTACTGGGCATGTGTACCTGGCCTTACCGGTGGTTCAATCTGGACGGGAAATCGTCTCCCGAGGAGTTAGCCCAGGTTATTTTTAAGATATTTATGGGACGACTGAAATTTCTTGAACCAGGGGGGGATCGGGGTTTTTCCCATAAGGTCAAGAAATTAAAGAAATAACCTGAAGTAAGAAAAATTTCTCAAAAAAACATACCGGCTGGCTGGTTACTTATGAAAGAATAGGGCAAAGGGTTAGAGTTCGGAGTTCGGAGTTCGGAGAAAGTCCTTTGCATGTTTCGCGGGTGCCCCGCAGGGCATGAGGGGTTAATTTAATAGTATAGGAATTTTCATTTTGGACGCAGATTTCCAGGATTAGTTCGAAAATAAAGTTTCAAGTTGCAAGATGCAAGTCGCAGATTTTCGCTTTGAGCTTATTTCTTGAACCTGCGGGCATCGGCGAAAATCAGCGTCTGAATTTGAAAGGGGGATAACGATGATGACCCAGCATAAACTAAAAGATCGTACGGCTCTGATTACCGGCGGCAGCCGGGGAATCGGTAAAGCCATTGCCAAAGGTTTTGCCGGAGAAGGCGCTAATATTTTTCTCTCCGCCCGGGGGGAAGGCCCACTTCAACAGGTTTCAGAAGAAATCCGGGAAATGGGCGTTAAGGTGGCCACCTCTGCAGCCGATGTTTCCGATCAGAAGTCCGTACAAGAAATGGTTCGGCTGGCCTTGAAGGCCTTTGGCCGGATTGATATTCTCGTTAACAATGCCGGTGCTTATATCCCCCGGCGTTTTATGGAGTACTTCCTGGAAGAATTTGATCAGGTCATCAAGACCAACTTATATGGCGTTTTCCATGTCACCCAGGCGGTGCTTTCGGTCATGATCAATCAAAAAAAAGGAAAAATCATCAATATTGCCTCTACTGCCGGTAAATGGGGATCTAAAAATCAAAGTGCCTACAATGCCTCCAAGCACGGTGTGGTGGGGTTGACCCGATGCCTGGCCCTGGAAATGGCGCCTTTTAATATTAATGTTAACGCCATCTGTCCGGCCCTGGTAGAAGAAACAGGCATGACCGGCCCTTTGATGGACTATATTTCCCAGGTTTCAGGAATGTCCAAAGAAGAGGTACGCAAAGACGGCATGTCCCGTGTCCCTATAGGCAGATTTATAAAACCGGAAGAAGTCGCCGCATTGGCCATTTACCTGGCCTCTGATGAATCGGATGGTATGACCGCCCAGTCCCTGTCGCTCTGCGGCGGGTATTTGATGATTTAGTACGAAAATAGGGGCCAGGGATCGGGGGTCTGTGGTCAGTTGAAGAAAATGTTTCAAGAATGAAAAACGGGAACAGGGGACTGGGGTCGAAGAAAAAATCTTTCAGGCTTCATGGGAGATCCGTAATTCCCGATCCCTGAACCCAGACCCCTGATCCCAGACCCCCGAACCTATCCAAGTTGGTAAGGAGAAAAGTATGGAACCGGAACGACCCTATTGGAATATGGCGATAGAACCCCTTCTTAACACGCCGCAGATGGCGCCAATCCAATTGGAAAAGCTAAAGAAACAGTTATCCAGGCTCAAGGCCCGGGCGCCCTATTACGCCAGGATGATGGAGAAAAACAAGCTGGAGCCTGAAAGGCTGAGCGGATTTGATGAATTCAAAGATAAAATGGAACTCTTCACCAAGGCCACCTGGCGGCAATTAGTTGATGAATGTAATGGCGATATACTGAAGGCCATCGATCAGCGGATAGCTGTTTCGGTGGATGAACTAGACTGGATGGCCACCACCACCGGGACGACCGGGGTGCCAACACCTTACCCGATGACCAACCGGGATCTTCAGGCATTCTGGGGAGAATTTGAGGCCCGGGGTGCCTGGCGGGCGGGCGTTCGTCCCCACGACCGCATTCTTCACTGTTTCGCTCTCTCGATGGTCGTTGCCGGAGTCACGGCCGCTATTGGATTTCAGAAGATAGGCTCCCTGATGCTGCCCGTGGGGGCGGAGGCCAAAAGCGAGCGGATCTTGCTGACCCAGAATCTTTTCCACGGAACGGTTTATGTGGGTACGCCGTCGTTGGCCGAGTATTTGATCGAGCAGACCCCCAAGCTGATCCACAAAGAGGTAGGGGATCTGGGCCTGAAGATACTTCTGTGCGGGGGAGAGCCCGGGGCCGGGATTCCCGAGATAAGGTCCAGGATCGAAAAAGCTTATAAGGCTAAACTTTATGACATGGGCGGGGGGTTAGGGTTTTCCTGCGATCATGAGGAATACCAGGGGATGCACTGGCTGGTGGATGATCTCTGTTATTTCGAACTGGTCGACCCTGATACCAAAGCACCTGTTCCCCTGGAGGATGGGGCCCGGGGTGAGGCCGTTTATACCACTCTCGAGAACGACGGCTGGGTCTGGGTCAGGGAGAGCCCGGGCGATATCATGCAGATTTTCACCGAGCCCTGCCCCTGCGGCCGCACCGGGTTCCGGTACAAGATCATCGGCCGCGTCGATGATATGTTGAAGGTCAAGGGGGTCATGGTCTATCCGAGTCACCTCAAGGCCGTGATCAACGTATTCGTGCCGCGGGTAACGGGGGAGATGCGGATTGTCCTGAATGAACCCTTGCCACGGGTCGTCCCGCCGCTTAAACTCCGGGTGGAGCATGCCGGAGGAATAACCGGTGCCGAGTTGGAGGTGTTGGAGAAAGAGATCCTGGATACGATGCGCAAGCGCCTCAAGATCAACCCCCAGATTCTTTGGGCCGAACCGGGCAGCCTGGAACGCAGCCACTATAAAGGCAAGATTTTTGAAAAGCTTTATGAAAAAAAATGAATTTTTTTTTTGGTCATTTTTTTTCTTGACAGCCTCTAAAGGGGAATGTTATAGATAAGCCAAAACATACCGGCTGGCTGGTAAGTTATAAGAGGGTATGAAGACCGTGAAGGATCGAGTGCCTGAATTAGAAAAATTTGAAGCCTTTACCGAGAAAGGCCAGAAAAAAATTGCCGAGATCTGTCAATCGGCCGCCCGGGTTTTCTATGAAAAAGGATTTTTGTCCGCCACTTTAGCCGATATCGCCTCAGTGGTAGGCCTGACCAAAGGGGCTATATTTCATTATTTTTCCACCAAGGAAGAGCTGCTTTTTCTGATCCTTTATCGCTATTATGAATATGCGCTCAGCCATATGAAAAAAGAACTTCAATCCCATCAATCCCCCCGCGACAGGATATTCATCTATATTAGAATCTTTATTATGGGCTATAAAGACCGGCAAATCGAATCCCGCCTGGCCATGAACGAACGGATCCATCTTCCCCAAAATTATCTGGGGGTCATCAAGGAAAAAGAACGGGAATTTGTCGACATCCTGCGAGCTTTGGTTGCGGATCTCCTGGGGAAAAAAGGAAAAAACCCAACGCAAATTACCTTACTGACCTATTCGCTGTTAGGCATGGTCACCTGGCCTTATCGCTGGTTTGATCCCAATGGGAAATCATCCCCCGAGGATCTGGCCCGGACCATATATAAAATTTTCATCGGCGATCTAAATATTTTTACCCCTCCGTTCAATCGAAAAGTTTCCTGATCTATATATGACAACAATAGAGCGATTTTGAAGTGCAGGTTTAAAAAGATGAGATCAAAATATACCGGCTGGCTGGTTTATAATTTGAGATCAAAGGCCAAAGGGTCTTTAGCTTTCCGGGGGCAGAACCCTTTATCTCCACAAACGGCTCAGGGGACCTGCTTCTGATAACCGATGACCAATAACCTCGTAAGAGGTCAGGAAAAATGACTTTAGTTCGAAAATAGAGTTCGAGTTCAACCATCAATTGCGCTATTTTCATGATTCGCGGTGTCACGCCACTATCGTGGCATGACGATTTAACACGAGTTCATTATAGTCGTTTCTGCTTTCGGCCGCAGAACGGTATGTGGAAAGGTTTATAGAGATGGAAGTTTATCCAGCGTATTTACGGACTTTGGGACAGATCCTGGAGGAAAAAGCCGCTACCTGCGGTGATCAGATCTTTCTGCAATACGAAGAGGCCCAATCGATCACCTATCGGGAGGTGAATGAGACCGCCAACCGTATTGCTAACGGACTGATCCGGCTTGGTGTAGAGAAAGGCGACAAGGTTGCCCTTTTTCTGCCCAACTCTTTGGAATGTCTCTATCTCTGGTTCGGCGTATCCAAGGCCGGGGCCATCGATGTTCCCATCAATCTGGCCAATAAAGGCACCTTCCTCTCCCACCAGATCAGCGATTCCGAGGCCAGGGTTCTCATTATCGAGCGAGGGCTCATAGACCGTCTCAAGCTGGTTGAGCAGGACCTGCCCAAGCTGGAAAAATTGGTGGTCTGGTCGAAAACCACCGGAAGCGATAAAATGCCCGATCTTCGGTTCGATTGGGTGGATTATGATGACTTTATCTCCGGCTCTTCGGAAACGCCCCCAATCGAGATTAAACCCTCGGATATTCAAACCATCATTTATACCTCGGGAACGACCGGGGCCGCCAAGGGCGTCATGGACCCTCATACCAAGATAGCCCATTCCGCCCTGGAATATATCGAGGCCATCAGGGCCACGGCCGGGGATGTCTTTTTTACCTGTCTCCCCCTTTTCCATGCTAACGCCAGGATTTTGTGCATTTACCCCACCCTGTTATTAGGCGCTAAGGTCGTTATATACGAAAAATTCAGCGCCACGAAATTCTGGGACCAGATCAGAAAAGCCGGGGCCACGGTCTTTAATTCCCTGGGGGCCATGGCCCATTTCATCTATAACCAGCCCCGGAAGGAAGACGATGGAGAAAATCCGGTAAGGGTCTGCGCCGCCTTTCCCATGCCGGCACCCATTTTCGAGGATTTTCAAAAGAGGTACAATCTGAAAGTCACCGAGGGCTATGGTTTGACGGAGGTAGCTATCATCACCTACGATCCTTATGACCAACCCAGGAAGGGGTCCTGCGGTAAGGAGACCGGGAGTTTCGAGGTCCGGATTGTCGATGAAAATGATTTCCCGGTTCCGGCCGGCCAGGTGGGGGAGATCGTCGCCAGGGGGCGAATGCCCTGGATCACCTCCCGGGGTTACTGGAAAAACCCTGAAAAAACCGTGGAGCTTATGAAGAACCATTTTTATCATACCGGGGACGGCGGGTATCTGGATGAAGAAGGCTATCTTTTTTTCATGGACCGGATGAAGGATTATATTCGCAGGAGAGGAGAGAATATCTCCTCCTTCGAGATTGAAAGGGTGATTAACGCTCATCCCCTGGTGGTGGAATCGGCTGCGGTCTCCGTCAAGTCGGAACTCTCTGAAGATGAAGTCAAGATCACCGTGGTGTTGGAAAAGGGTGCGGAGTTAATTCCGGTAGAATTGTTGGCCTATTGCGAAGAACGGATGCCCTATTTTGCCGTTCCCCGGTATGTGGAGTTTGCGGAGAGTCTTCCCAAAACCCCTAATGAAAAGATACAAAAGAATAAGCTCCGAGAGGCCGGCATTACGGCACATACCTGGGACAGGGAGAAGGCCGGGTATAAAGTGAAGAGAGTCTAAGGAGGATACGATGATGGATGGAATCCCGGTGAGGGAAAACCTGTTTGATACTATTGATGGCGGGAGGCTACTGGCCAACCGCTGTGGGGCCTGCGGAAGGATCTATTTTCCAAAAGCGCCCTTTTGTTTCGATTGTTTGGGAAAAAATATGGAAGAGGTGATCTTAAGCCGCCGTGGCCGGCTTTATGCCTATACCATCGGACGTATGGCCTCCACCCACTTTAAGCCGCCTTATGCGGTGGGGCTCATCGATCTGCCTGAGGGGGTGCGGATCTTCGCTCCCCTGATGTGGGCCGAGGATGAATCTTATAAAATCGGTATGGAGATGGAGGTTTTTATCGACAAGCTGTGGAAGGATGACGATAAGCAGGTCATGGGGTATAAGTTCAAACCCGTATAACACGAAAACACGGTTCAAGGTTCACGGTTCAAGGTTCAAGGTTCGGAGTAATCCATTTTCATAGTTCGTGACACACCAAAAGAGCGCAAGAGGTTAGCTTAAAATACGCATTCCGAAAGCGGAATTCAGCGATATAAAGAGGAGGATTTGATGAGGGAAGTAGCAGTGATAGGCATAGGGCAGAGTGCATTCGGAAAGTTTCCCGGGAGAGCAGCGGCCGATCTGGGCGCTGAAGCCGTCCGGGCGGCTGTGGAGGATTGCGGTATTTCCCCTAAGGCCATTCAGGTGGCCTACTGTGCCAGGGCCTATGATGCCAACTGTACCGGCCAGGGCATACTGAAAGAAGTGGGAGTCAGAAATATAGAGATCATCAACGTGGAAAACGCCTGCGCCGGCGGGGCGACCTCATTCAGGGGGGTCTGGAAGGAGATCGCCGACGGGCGCTATGATGTGGGTATCGCCATAGGCGTGGAGTCCATGACCACCAGTCCCATAGCCGGAAGGCTCATCCCGCCGGAAAAAACAGATCTCGATGGCCATCTTGGGTTGACCATGCCCGGCATGTTCGCCATGGTAGCCAGAAGGCAGATGGAAGCCGGGGCTACGGCCGAAGATTTCGCCCAGGTTTCGGTTAAAAATCATCATAACGGGTGCCTCAACCCCCAGGCCCAGTATAAGAAAGAGTTTACGGTGGAAGAGATCCTCGGTTCCCGTATGATCTGTGACCCGATTACCCTGCTTATGTGCTGTCCGAATACGGATGGGGCGGCGGCGGCCATCCTTTGTTCTATGGAAGTGGCCAGAAGATACACGACGCAACCCATACGGGTTCTGGCCTCGGCCCTATGTTCCGCCGATTATAAATACACCCAGGATGACATTTGCGCCTCCCCGGTGGGCGTCAAAGTGGCCAAGATGGCTTATGAGATGGCCGGGGTTGATCCAAAAGACATCGACCTCGTTGAAATGCATGACGCCTTCGCCAACGAAGAGATCCTGCGTTATGAAGACCTTATGCTCTGCAAACCGGGAGAAGGGATAGATCTGCTCCGTTCCGGTGCGACGGCCATAGGCGGCCGGATTCCGGTGAATCCGAGCGGCGGTCTTCTGGCCCTCGGGCATCCTTTGAGCGCCTCCGGGGTCCGCACGGTCTGCGAGGTGGTCCTTCATCTCCGGGGACAGGCCGGGGAGCGGCAGACGCCGAAGGCCAAGGTCGGCCTGGCCCAGATGTTGGGAGGCCTGGTGACCAACCTGGAACACGGGGCGGTGGCCGGTATTCATATATTGGCTCGATAGGTTCTCCTGCGCTCTTCTCCTCGGCGGGGGAAGGAATGGGTGGGGCAAACCATTAAGTATGAAAATATCGAATATCGAATAATGAATGTCGAAGTAAGGTTGGTTTTGAACCCGTAACCCGTAACTCGTAACTCGTAACCTGCAACTATTTCTAAGGGGTGTGGGATGATTAAAAAATTTAATCATGTCGGGATCGCCGTTAAGGAACTGGAGAAGGCCATTGACTTCTTCGAAAAAACTTATGGCGCCAAACTC
>JACRBX010000231.1 GCA_016219225.1 Deltaproteobacteria bacterium | reverse complement strand
TCAACATCGATAAAACAAGGTGTGTTGGTTCGCATTTTTGGCAACCAGAGGAGCATTTTGCATGTTCGAGTGCCAATGATTGCGTTTGCGCAGGTAAGATCGATATTAATCGATCCAAGGGTGTTTTGATAGTTATTTCCTGTTGCAATAGGATTTTTACCACCAAAGCTAACGTCCCATGCACCCCACTTAAAACTATTATTTGAATCAAGTCGGTGTCCACTTGGGAAGGTGATCGCATTAAGACGCGCCGGGAATTGAGAAAGCCCCATTTGGCGCCAATCACCAGCCCATGCAGCATTCGATTCCCGATCGAACATACCTATAAACATAAGACAAAGAAATAATATTCCAAGAAGCACAAATCTTGAACGTTCTTTCATTTCATCCTCCTCGGTGTAAATTGGGTCTCTCGGTCCAAAATTTCCGTTAGGCAAGGCTTCTTATTGCTTTCTCACCAGTACATCTTGTTGCGTGCGCGTTTTCGTTATCCTGCAGTCATTAAAAACCTCATCAATATCAGTGTACGATAGCTCAATCTGGTTGCCATTTCGGGCAACCTTGCCCTGCATTGGAAGAGTTTGATCGGAACAATGTCTAAGAACACTCTCGGTCTGTAGTACCCGAGCAATTGGTCCCCTCTTACCTTACCGCTAAACACAAGTCTGTTGTTGGCCCAGATTTCGATCTCATTCCCCCAAACCCTTATATGATGTAAGTGCCCTGCATGGCACCACGGACCTTCCTGGGGATGCATATAGCACCAGTCTCCCGCCGGTCTTGCGGCTTTGTCAGGAGACTGAGCCAAGCAAGGAAGCGCAAAACTAAATACAGCAATATAGTAAAGTACTTTCCACCAGCCATCAGCACCCGCTCTTATATGGCGATCAATCCCAAATCGATTACTAAAGGATCTCTCCCTTTTTATTTTCGAGTCTGTTGTCCCCGCTATTTTACATCTCTATTCTCTTTTTCTGCCCCGACCGGGACAGTTCCATTACTCTTTTCAATCTGCAAGCGTCTTCTTGCATTTCCATTCCCCTTTAATCATACAGCATACCGGTGTATGCACTGAACAATACTTCCCGCTGCCAGTAGGGCATTCTTGTCCCTTTGCTTTGGCCAATATTTTATTTGGCATTAAATCGCTAACTGTGTTTATGGCTGTGCAATCAGAAAGTACTGAGTTCTCGATATACTGTGGCTCTTTATTAATGTCTTGTGTTTTAATTTTATCCTGTGCGAAGGCAGTTACTGACATAAGCGAACCGATTAAAATTATTAGAAGTGAGCATTTTAAAGGACTCTTCATTTCATCTCTCCTTTCTCAATAGTCATTTTTTTCTTCCTTAAAATATGTGTTGGGTTGGACATCGCTACCTCCACCACACGTTGTTGAAAAACAAAAACCCCGCTCCTCACTTTAAGAAACGGGGTCATTATTCTTCCATCGACACTCCCTGGTTAAAGGTTGCTGTCAAGAAAACGTTGTTATTTTTCCTAATTTTCATAATCAATAATTACAAAAAAGTCAATAAATTTTAAACGCCTTTTTATTGATTACCGTTTGATATCTTCTATTTTTTTCACATCGGAACTTTCACGCTTACAGGAAGCACTCCTCAAATTTCTTTAACACCAGGATCTGCCCTCTTTAGATGCGGATAGAAACGATCACAAAATTTTCCAATTGGTGCTCTGTTATTACTTGGCCGATGCCGGGGTCAGGTCAAGCACATCTTCCTGGTCCCCCTTCAAGGGGACGGTGACGATCGCCGGCGCATCGAGATTCACTTTTTTCAGGTCAACCATTCGTAACCGGCGATTGTTAATTGTATGGAAAAAGTAACGGCCGTTGGTCAAATCGGCCGCCGAAGTCCACACCGTTTCACCGTACATGGCCTTGGTCTCATCCACAACGGTTCGATGGGCGCCCTTCGGGATGTCAAACTGGTTGAGGATGCGGAAAGCCTGCCTTATCCCTTCAAAGGCCGTTTTAGCCTGAGGCGATTGGGCGGTAAGAAATGTGGCCCTTACAAATCGTGAGGGAGGAGTAAAATCCCCCGGCAGTCCGTGCATCCCGGAGCCTCCTCCCAAGGGAGACAGGTTCAGGCCCATGACGTCCCGCGGCTGGATTTCAACCGGGTTCAAATTAACGAAGTTCCGAAGGTTCTGAAGATGCCAATCAAAGGTGGGCGAGTTGGTGAGAATTCCAATCGGGTTGTCGTAGATGATGCGCTTTCCCCCCAGGTATTCGATGACCAGACATTTCCCCGATTTATCATGGACGATATAATGAAGCGGTGCAACAAAGCCCCATGGCCCCGCCTTGACGGGAACGACCATGACTTGATCGAGAGAGGCCTTCACCTCCTCGACCGTGGCGAACCGGGACAGAATCCAGGTAATAAAATCATGAGGGGCGATCGAGCGCGACGCCTTTGACTCTTCAAACTTTTCATAGCCGGCGAATCCCGGATGGAAGAAGGCCCCCGCACCCAGGCCAGCCTCGTTTAAGCCATCCGTCAACAAGGGTAAGCCCAATGAATCCATTCCCACGATTCCGTATTTGGCCTTCCACTTATGACCGTGAACTGCGGTGGGCGTTTCGCCTGTAAACTCGATACCCCGGGGGACGATAATGATATTACTGAAAAACATGGTGGGCGAAAATTCAAGGGTGCGGGCGTAAATCATGGATCCGTCTTTCGGCATGAGACGGATTCCCGTGCACGCCGATGACTCCTTCAGAGAGGCTGCAAAAATACACAAACAGCAAATCAAAGTAACCACCGCTACTCCAAGACGTGTTTCTATCTCTTTTTTTCTCATTTCCTGCCTCCGATCGGATGGAATTTCGAGCTTTCCTTTTTTGATGGTAAGAATTTAAAATAAAATGAAAAAGCGGTCAAGAGAAAAAAAGAAAGGGGTGACTTCGAACCATTCTTAAACAATGGAGAATCAGCCATAAAGGAGTTTGCCTTCCTCTCTGCTTGCCAGGCTAAAATTCTAAAAGGAACTTTAAGAGCAGGCCGACAGATTGCCCGTAAATTCTTCCATTTTATCCTTTACAAAAGGACAGAAATTTAATTAAATTGTCCTTGGTTAAAGGATAAAACCACGTTTATCGGTACTCTCTGGTTTATATTCTTAATGGCCGCCGGGTGACCGGTTACGACAATAGAGAAAGAAAAGGCGACGGCACCATGCAAAGAATGAAGAGGAAAATCCTATGATTTATGGAGCCACTAATAACCCGCTTCGACCCTTACCAGACGAAATCAAGGCCATTGCGGCCCTGGGTTTCGATTACCTTGAACTCTGCCTGGACCCGCCTAACGCTTTGCCCGAGGAGCTTCAAGGCAGGGTGGCTGAAATCAGGTCTGTCTTAACCAGTGAAGGCCTTGGACTGCCTGTAGTCCATCTCCCGACCTTCATTTTTCTTGCCGATATCTATCCCTCAATCCGTGAGGCTTCCGTGACCGAGGTATTTAAGGCTTTGGATTTAGCAGCGGAAATCGGAGCAGAAAAAGCAGTCCTCCATCCGGGATATCTGACCGGCCTGATGCCTTTGACACCTGATATCGGCAGGAAATACGCAGCAGAGTCCCTGGGTAAAATTCTCGAAAAGGCCACCGGGCTTGGCATAACGATCTGTCTTGAGAATATGTTTCCGCGAGCGGGCCATATGGTTCGCCCTGAAGAATTCAAAGAAGTTCTCCGCCAGAATCCCGGATTGATGATGACCCTCGACCTGGCCCATGCCAATATCCGTTCTCCTAAAGGCCAGGCCGCGGCCTTTGTCAAAATGGCTCAGGGACGGATCGGGCATGTGCACATAGGGGACAATAACGGCCAGGAAGATGAACATCTGCCCCTGGGCGCGGGACGGGTGGAGGTGTCTGCAGGATTAAGAGCAATTAAAGGCTCCGGCTACGATCGTACGATGACCATTGAGGTTTTCTCGCCCGATCGGGACTACCTGGCTATGTCATTAAAGAAGGTAAGGACTATCTGGGATCACACCCAGCCATGAACACGGGGGGGGCATTTCATCTATGACTTAAAGTTATATTGTTAGAACGCAAAACGTTTAAAACTGGCTAACATCGCGGTGATGTCGATCGCCCCTTTGCAGCCTCCCACCATCTCCGCCGCCTTGGCCACGATCGCCTTGGGCGCCATCTTCTCCAATGCCTCAAAAGAAAAGTCTTGTCTTTTTAAGGTTAAAAAAGCAGGGATCGCCCATTAATTGAACCGCGGAACATTCTAATTGTCAAAAGGAGAAATAGATGAAGGTTGAACTGAATGAACTTGAAGCGCTTACCACAAAAGCCATTAAAAAGTACGGGTATAACGACAGTGAGACGACCACCATACGGGAGATGCTGCTGTATGCCCAGTTGAGGGGCAACAATCAGGGCGTGGTTAAGCTCATCGGCAAAGGCATCCCCAAAGATCCGAAGGCCGGGGAGGTAGTGATTGAAAAGGAAACCGCCCTGTCGGCCAAAATAAACGGAAACCAGAACCAGGCCATGGTCGTGGTCAAGAAGGCTCTGGACGTGGTCCTGGAAAAGGTTAAGGCTTGCGGGGTAGGGATCGCCGGGACCTTCAACACCTCCACCTCTTCCGGCGCCATCGGATACGTGGCCGCAGAAATTGCCAGGCAGGGTCTGGTTGGGATGGTCTTTGCCAGCTCCCCGCCGCGAGTGGCCACGGCCGGTTCCTTTCAGCCGATTTTTGGAACGAATCCTCTGGCCATCGGGATTCCCGCAAAGCCCGACCCGATTATTCTGGACATGTCCACCGCCGCCATGGCCTTTTACGGGCTCGTTGAGGCCCAGACGGCAGGCAAACCCATTCCCGGTGATGTGGCCTATGATCCATCAGGCCGGCCCACCACCGATCCGGCTCAGGCGATCAAAGGGGCGATACGATCCTTTGACCGGGGTTATAAAGGGGCCGGACTGTCTCTGATTATAGAAATTCTGGCCGGGCCGCTGGTCTGCGCAGCCTGTGCCGGAGTCGGCGACCCCGCCAAGAATTGGGGACATCTCGTGCTGGCCATTGATCCCAATCTCTTCGGAGACCGGGATGAATTTATTCGTAATGTGACCGCGCTGATCGAAAAAATCAAAGCCACGAAAAAGCTTCCAGGCATCGAAGAAATCTTCGTGCCCGGAGAAAGAGGCAACCGCCAGGCGGCCGAGATCCGGGCCTCCGGAAGGATCGAGGTTGAGGACAATCTCCTGGAGGAATTGAGAAAAGCGGCCGGCTGAATATCAGGTTTTATCAAACAGGGGTGCTGCCCAATTCCTGGGCAAGGGATCATTTACAACAGGAAGGGAAAAATGAATAATTATTTGTGGGCAATCGCGATCTTTATGAGTCTGTTTGCAGTCCAGCCGTCAGGAGCGGATCAAACCTCCTCAATCGAATTCTATGGTTCCGGGAAAATCCTGCCTAAAAATCTTCCGATCTCCGAAGCGGTTCGACACGGGAATACGCTCTTCCTTTCGGCACAAATCGGAAACCTGCCTGGCACCTTTACATTGGTGCCTGGTGGAGTGAAAGAAGAAGCAAAGCAGGCCATGAAAAATATTAAAACATTAGTCGAGGCTCACGGCTACTCCATGCAGGATCTGGTGAAGTGCACGGTGGTCCTGGCCGATATGTCGGAATGGACAGCATTCAACGAGATTTACAAATCCTTCTTTACGGACAAATACCCGGCCCGGAGCGCTCTGGTTGGCAGCGGGCTGATCTTGGGAGCACGTGTTCAGGTTGAATGCCTCGCTGCCAAAGAAAAGTGACAGGGTCCGATCGGAAGGTTTGTCCCGGCGGATCGGCCAAGGGACAGCCTTCCGCCTTGTCCGTCTTTCGATTGAACAAGGAAAGATTTTTCATCTCCCCCATACATGTCCACTCCTAATAATTTTAATTGCAAATTACTTCTAAAATGTAGTATAATGCAATTAAGATGAAAACCTTTGACCAATTCAGAATTCGGCAGGCCGAGATCGCCCAGTTAATCGTTTTGCAGTGTCTGTTCTCACTCAAAGAAAGCCGGGAAGTTTTTTTCCAGGGGGGTACAGCCATTCGCTGGTTCTATGGAGGCTTACGATTTTCCGAGGATCTGGATCTGGTTTCGCCCTGGTCCTCAGAGAAGGCCGCCGTAATGGTCGATTCGGCCGCCGAGCAGGTCCGACGGTATATGGTGGCTAATTTCGGTCCTGGAGACTTTTCCCTGAAACCTAAAAAAAGTCGAGACGGCGCCTACCGGGCTTTTTTCGATTTTGCCCCCTCCGAAAAGCGACAGAAGGTCAGCGTCAAAGTGGAATTCGAACAATTGGCCGGGGTCATGAGGCCAAACACTGATAAAATTATCATGCAATCCGCCCCGGCTGTGGCCTATTTCCTGCGTGAAGCCGGTTTCGGGTCAGCGGGTGCGGCGGTTATCATTAATGTGGAAACGGCCGAAGAAATCCTGACCGATAAAATGCGGGCGCTCATGGAACGCCCTTACACCAAGGGGCGGGACTTTTTTGATGTCTGGTTCCTGACCAAAACACTGGGAGTTCGGCCGGACCCCGGGGGGCTGGACCGTAAGCTTTCCATGTATGCCGTCCCCTTCACGGAAAAAACTCCTGCCGCTTTTTACGCCGGACTGGATAAACTCAGCACCGGGGATCGAAAAGCCCTAGCCGGCGAAATACACCAGGACCTTTCTCGATTTATCGAGGCGCAGACCCTGGAAGTCCTGGCCCGTGAAAATTTTCGGGATCTTCTTTCCGCCGTGCAGGAAGCCTTCCGGCTCTGCCTTCGAACTAACCACTCAAGACCCAGGGGTCACCGCCAAGCATGAAAATGAATTGAAGGTGTAAAGTTTTTATATTTGCAACTTGAGACTTGAGACTTGAAACTGTATTTTCAAATTAAAACCAGAAAAGGTCCTTGATGTCTGCCCGATCTCTTTCGATGACCGATGTGCTGCGCCGTCTTCCGGTGCCTCTGTTTACCGTAGCGGACGTTGCTAAGTTCGTTTCCGATGAAAACGTTTTTCTTTTTCGGGCCGCCCGAAGGAGATATGTTCAAAAAATTGCCAACCGGATCTACTGGAATGTCTTGTTCAGCCCCCAGCCCCCTTCGGTGGAGCGAGTGGCCTGCTTTGCCCGCCAGCCGTCATATATCTCCGGGGAGTGGGCCCTCAATTACCATGGGATTATACTGCAAGTGCCCACCGTCTGCACGGCCGTAACCTTGTCCTCTGCCGTCGGCCGGCGAAACAGGATTATCTACCATGAGTTTACCATCGAATACAGCCGTATTCAGGAAGGCCTCTATATGCCCGATCAGATCCTTAACCTGGATGGGATTCTGATGGCCACCGCAGAAAAGGCCTTGCTTGACACCATCTACCTGCGCCACAGACTACCACTGGGAGGGGAATTGGAGCTGGATGATCTGGATCCCGACCGACTTCGATCTCTGTCCTCCTTTTTCCCGCCGAGTGTTGTCCGAAGGATAGAAAAACTGGATTTACAAAGTGGAAAGTTACTCACGCCTTGACCGCCATTCGCTGAACCCAATGAACCCGGTGGCTGCGGGTTGCTCCACTTCGAGGCAGAGTTCAATGGATTCTTTAACTCACTTCATCTGGTGGAGTGCAAGAAGAAGCAAAGCAGGCCATGAAAAAGAAGCTGTCAACGCCATTTTGCTCTATTTAAACATGAGCGGCTTTACGTAAAACCCCTTCAGCCCATTGATTAAGGCTTTTGCCTGAGATTTTTGCCATGGCGAGAGCTTTGGCATGTATCTCAGGAGAAACGCGGAGCATCATCTTTCCGGTAAAGATATTGTCTCTATTTGATAGCAAAAATTTAAATTTTCTATTGACTTTTTTCACCTTTACTAATATTTTAAAGAATCTATATGACTGACTAATCAGTCATATTGATTCTTTAAAAGAAACCTCGCCATAATATTTTTATTTTAATGATGGAGGTAAAAACCATGGGAAGGAAAGTCATCATCACCTGCGCGCTGGTCGGATCGGCGACCCGAAAAAATCAGAACCCCAATACACCTTATACCCCGAAAGAATTGGCCGAGGCCGCCCATCTGGCCTATAAGGCCGGGGCGGCCATGGTCCATGTCCACGCCGTCGAGGACGACGGGACCAACTCGACCCGTATCGAGCGCATCAGGGAAAGTCATGAGGCCATCAAGGAGAGGACCCCGGAGCTGATCGTCAACATGACCTCGGCCCTGGGCATGGGGGCCACACCGGAACAGAGGATCGCTCAGATCGAACAGGTACGGCCGGAGATGGCCTCGCTTAATATGGGAACCATGAACTTTGCAGCCGTAAACCGGAAGACCGGCGAGGTCATCGTGGACTATACCTTTGATAATACCTTTTTTACCATCTCCAATCTGGCCAAGATGATGCAGTCCATCGGAACCAAACCGGAACTGGAGGTCTATTCTTCGGCCGGTATCGATAACTATTATTTCCTCTCCCCGGGCGGAATTTTCACCGATCCGGTCAATTTCAATTTCGTCTGGGGCGTCTGCGGCGGAGCGGCCTTCCGGCCCGGATCCTTTGTGGCCATGGTCGGGGCCCTACCCCCGGGGGCTAATTTTTCCACCTGCGGCGTGGGGATTGAAGAATGGCCGGCCATTACCCAGTCCGTCCTTTGCGGCGGCCATGTGCGGGTCGGTCTGGAAGATAATATCCGGATGCCTAACGGGGAGTTGGCCAAGGGTAACTTCGAGTTGGTTGAAAATGCCGTGCGGATTATCGAGTCTCTCGGCTGCCAGCCGGCAACGCCGGATGAGGCCAGGAAGATATTCGGCATTACCGTAAATTAAGAAGATCTTGCCCGATAATTTTTAACCAGGGGGGATCATCAATGGTTATAATTCAAGTAAAATCAAATAAATATAACCTCGCGTTTCCACGGACAAACAAGTTCAGAAAGACCTTTTCTGCCCGGCCCAAATCAAAGCCATGCGAGAATTTTGTCAAAAAAGGGCTGAAAAGTTCTCAGCCCTTTACTGACAAAGGCGAATCGGCCAAGACCTCCAACCCGCCGGAACTTAAAAAACTAATTTAAATTAGATAATTACAGGCTTTAGAAGAAGGCGCTTTTTTTCATCATACTCTCTGATGAAGTCGATTACACCCTTAATAAAATCATTCTCTTCATTACTCATTTCTTCAACGGCGAATTCCATGCCTTTTATATATTCCGCAGACACATCGCCAAGGTCACCTTTTTCCGCTTCAGTTTTCATTTCGTTCAATACTTCTTTGGCCAAATCAAGATTAAATTTTGTCATACCTTTTCCTTAATTCGAATAGAGAAATTATTTCCTTAAATCCAAACAATAACTTATTATTACTTAAACAGCCGCTGGTAAAAATAACGATAAGCGGATTTCTTTTTAGCGTGTCCTGAAGCAAATGTCAAGGTATCCTTGAGAATTATGAATTTGACTTACGGAAATATTTTTCGATCATGGGAAAGGGGAATAGGACTCTTCCCTTGGTCAGACGTCTCTTGGTTTCAGGAGGGGTAACGGTTCCCACGTAACGAAAGGGGCTATCCGACGCTTGAACCGGCCCAGATCATCGTAGTACATGACATCGAAAACATCTTCATCCTTTCCGAAATGCTGGTTAGCCCTGTGCAGGGGGTCGTAAGATGGGATGATTCCGATGTTGTCCTGAGCCAGAAGCCGTTTGCGAACGCCCTCTGGGTTGGCGATGGAAATAGGGAGATTGGCCTCGTGAATCGCCAGGAACATGCGCATCGTCTCCACCATTCTGCCGATTGATTCGCCCCGCAGCTCAACCTTGAAACCCTCTTCCCGGTACAAGGACGGGCGCGAAACCGTAAGGCAAAAATTGAGGATGCCAGATCCATTTTATCCGGACACCTTCTTAAGCAACCAGGCCATTCGTTGTCCAAGGGTTTTAACCATCTGAATCCCTTCTTCGTCTTTTTCCACTTCCCCTATATTCCTGCCGATCCCGATACCTCTCCCCACAATGATCATTTGCCCGGCAAGATAAAAGTGATTCATGGAATCGAGAGTGTGTATACCCCCGGTACGACGTAAGGCTACTACAGAAGCCCCCACCTTATTTTTATACAGGCCTCCATTGGCCAGAGAAACAAAACCAGCCCGATCAATAAGGGCTTTCATCTCAGCCGTAACGTCGGCAAAATAAACAGGCGAACCCAGGATTATCCCATCGGCCATAATCATTTTTTCGATGCATTCATTGGCAAAGTCGTCTTTGACCGAACAACGCCGGTCCTTATTTTCAAAACACTTATAACAGGCGATACAGCCATGAATTTTCTTCCCGGACAACTGGACCAATTCCGTTTCCAGCCCTTCTTTTTCAAGTTCACGAAAGACATGGTTAATGAGGATGGTGGTATTGCCTTCTTTCCTGGGGCTGCCATTAAAAGCCAAAACTTTCATGTTTTTTCCGTCCTTTCAGATTTATTTACAGTCGGGCTAAAGCTTCTCCCACTCTTCTTTGGAGATTTCAGATTGCCGTAAAATTCTTAATAAAAACTCCTTGCCAATATCTTTGTGGAGGCCCTTGATGAGAACATCCCTTTTGACCAGACCGAAGGAAGGCATCAGGCGGCTGCCTGTTTTTTGATCTCTATTTCGATGTTTTCAATTCGGGGAATAGGGAGGTTTTTATAAACGCGAATCAAAACCCACTCCTCAAGAATCTCCTCCAATTGGTTTCTGCACTGCTCCAGTGTAGGAGCATTTGAGTAAACACCAGGCACTCGAGAATCTCTCCATAATACGTCCCGTCATCTGGGAGAATTTCATCTTTGGCGTGATCCAAGGCTATCTGCATGTACTTCCTGATCATATCTTCTCCTTCCTTACTACGCTCCGGCTAACCTGGCGCGCCAATGACCTTTATCGCCTAGAGCCGCAGAGCTTCTCGCGCTCAGGTTGAGCCGGCTGTTATGCGGTTTTTCTTTTTCTCATCGGAGCGTGGACAATTCCCAACAACCCATCAATGGAAATGTCTTCATCCAATAGTGGCCAGTGTATTCCATATCCAGAAGGTGAGACTTCGAAGGTTTTCCTTTCTATTTCAGATGCCATTTCCAGTAATGGAGATATATTTTTTAGTTGAAATCTCCTTGTCGCTCCATCAATGGTAGCCTCAAGAAAGTCTCCATGGAATTTAATTTCTCCAATATCATGATATTTATTCATTGCTGTCGCCTCCTCTGAAAATCATCCCATTGTAACTCAATATACTCAAAATGATCATATATTATTTTTCTTATCTGTCTTTTATCTTTCTCAGACATATTGTATGAAAGGGCTTCCTCAATATCGAATGTTTCCCGGTCCAACCAATATTTGCACTCAATTTCGCCCTTTCGGCAATGAACATGAATTGGCTCATTTCCCTCGTTTGCGTAGGAGAACAATCTCCAGCCAAGTATAGCAAGTATTGTGGGCATGGTCTATTTCATGTATTATTTTTGGCTAATAACATATGGCTCAGTGGGGGTCAGCTTTTTCGGCGATCCACTGTGCAGCCAATGGTTCAAGTAAGCCGCTGTGCGGCAGAACCCTTTCTTCGTAATCCTTCCAAAAAAATCTCTTCAAAAATCCATTCGATAGAACGTATACCTCGATGTCAAGTATGATACTTTAAAACCTCTCCTCATGGGAAGGGGAATCCAACCTTTACCCTATAGGAAATAGGTTTTACCTTCGGCAACATTACATTAAACTTGTCATTGATATCCTTGGCATCCTTCAGGTCTACCTCGTATTGGGCAACAGCTTGATCGAACAACTCACGGAGGCGCTGCATGTCGACTTGGTAGTAGTCATCTTTGAGATGCTGAACCACAGCGTCTGAGCCGAGACTGAGAATAAAGTTGTACGTCGCCTTCACCTTGCCTTGGCTATCTATCTCTTCTGCGTAGAGTCCGAAGGAGTGCAGCATCGAGTTCCGCAGTTGGTATACGAGGTTGGCATCGGGCTCGGAGAGACCGAGATAACGCTTGCAGAAATCTTTGTACCGAACACCGACGGTGACACTGCCTGGGCCGCGCGTCTGATCCGTGCCCACGAGGAACTTACCAAGAAGGTCTATACCGGCCAGAATGGCCATAGTTCCGGGCCAGAGTGCCTGACAGTTGATGGGAGCACCGCTCAACTTGTCTATGGGCTGCAAAAGTACTCCGGTGTTGGGATCACTGCCGAAGCACGTGTCAATGTCCCGCCTGAGAAGGTAAAGAGGACTCAATGTTTCACCTGGACACGGCGCGGATCGAGGGCTGCGGAAGAACCAGGTAAGATTCGACATGTGTCCTCCTAACCTTGGCCTAACTTTCAAGTTCACTGTGCCGAAGATACTCAAGCGGCGAGAGCGGCATACTCGACCTCCTTGAGGATGTGAGGGCCAATATAGGGACTGAGCGATTCCAAAGTGACAAGTTCAATTCTATGTTGTAAAAGCTCCTCCAGAAAGAAGGCCAGTTCCATGAAGGTATCAAAAGTCTTTTGTCCTGGGTCGAATTCGACCAGCAGGTCTATATCACTGTCAGGGCGTTGCTCTCCGCGAACAAAAGAACCGAAAAGTCCAATTCTTTTTACTCCCAGTGCTCTCAGGTGAGAACGGTTCTGATCGATCGCGACCATAAGGTCCTGCTTTGTTTTGATCATAGTTGTATTCGTAATCCTTCGGCCGCGGAGGTAAAAGGCTAACAGTTATTCTAAAGTCTCTTTATAATTCCTCAACTCAAAGGATTCTGGGGATGTAACCAAAAACCATTGACCTCTGGATTGACGGCCAGTGGTCAACCAAAAACTTCCTCAGGTTCCTCATAACTTATTATAAAAGATAAATATTATCTTGACAAATTATTTTTGGTTCATCTCCAAAAGAGTTGGGGAAGATCGAAGGATTTATGAGGCAAGTATTCGAGGAGGGTTCGGGCGGGTGGGATGTTTTCCCCCTGCGGGCCTGCCGCAGGGGGAAAATAAAGAATCTGTTGAATCCATGAAATCCGTGTCAAAAATTATTAAAAGGCTAACCTGATACCAAATCCTTAAGGTTCACCCTACTTCAACGTTACAGCGGCAAACAGTTTTTGCTCTCCCCTCAGAATGAAGAGCAGGACGGTATCCTGGCCCTTGACCTTTTCGATCTTTTGAACAAAATCATCGGCATTCCTGACCGGTTTCCGATTGACCTCCTGGATGACATCGCCTTGCCGCAGGCCAGCCTCAGCGGCCGGGCTGCCGGGTTCCACCTGGGCCACCACCACCCCGCCAGCCTTCTTCAAACCGAGCCCCTGGGCGATTTCCGGAGTAAGGTCCTGGACAGCCAGGCCCAGGGATTTATGGGAAGAAGGGCTCATGGCCCTTTCGGCCTTTTCCTGCAACTCTCCCACCTTCAAGGAACGGTCCATGGTTTTCCCCTCCCGTGCAAGCTTCACCGTAACTGTTTTGCCCACCGGGGTCCCGGCCACGATCCTGGGCAGTTCTTTGGAATCGGCCACCGGCTGGCTGTCAAATTCCAGGATAACATCTCCCTGCTGGAGGCCGGCCTTTTCTGCCGGGCTGTCTGGTCCAACCTGGGCAATCAGGGCACCCTTGTTTTCCTTAAGACCGAACGACTTGGCCAGTTCCGGGGTCACTTCCTGGATGGACACACCCAGCCAGCCCCGGGTTACCCGGCCCTTGTCTTTAAGTTGACCGGCGATCTCTTTGGCCATATTGATCGGAATGGCAAAACCGATCCCCTGGCCTTGGGCCATAATGGCTGTGTTGATACCCACCACTTCCCCCTTCAGGTTGATCAGGGGGCCGCCGCTGTTGCCGGGGTTGATGGAGGCGTCCGTCTGAATAAAATTGTCATAAGGCCCGGAGCCGATCACCCGGCCCTTGGCACTGACGATACCGGCGGTGACGGTCTGTTCCAAACCGAAAGGACTCCCCACAGCAACCACCCAGTTCCCGACCTTCATCTCTTCCGAGTTCCCCAGTTTGAGGGAGTGAAGACCTGTGGCCCCTTCAATTTTGATGAGGGCCAGGTCGGTCTTGGGGTCCCGCCCGATAACCTTTCCCTTATACTCCTGTCCGTTGCTGAGCTTTACCTTGATCTGATCGGCTTCTTCAATCACATGGTTGTTGGTCAGGATATAGCCGTCCGGGCTTATGACAAAACCGGACCCGACACCCCGCTGCGCAAAACCTTTAGGAGGATTCCCCGGTGAAGGGGGTCCGAAGAAATCTCCAAAGGGATCCTTGTCTCCAAAAGGGAATCCGTGAAAGTCATGAAATCCCATCCCGACGTTTTTTATTTTCTTGACTACCTGGAGGTTGACTACCCCTGGACGGACCTTTTCGGCCAGGTCACTGAAGTTTGCCGGGACCATGGGGGGCTGGGTCAAAGTCGCCCCGGCAGAAACGGCTGCATTGGAATGTTTAACGGCCAGGGAGACCCCCAAGCCGGTACCGGTTAAGGCCCCGATCATGACCAGGGCGATGAAAATTTGCTTGAATCTTTTTTTCGGTTCCATATTTTTCCTCCCTAATTGGTGGTGGATGTTCGACGGCATCCTGGTTTATTATGGTTGAATGATAAACCCGGAAGCTGACCGGAAGCTGACCGGAAGATTACAAGTTGGTAATGTTGGGGGGTTATCAGGTTTGACGGGTCATAAAAAGTCAAAAAAGAGCCCATTCCCGTCATTCCCGTGGAAACGGGAATCCAGTGTTTTAATCAGTGCGAATATTCTGGATTCCCGCCTACGAGGGAATGACGAGTTTTAAATAGTCTTCAGGCTCGAAGATGACGGGACTTGGGCAGGGTGACGGTGAAGGTGCTGCCCTGGTTCAAGAGGCTGGTGATCTGGATGTCTCCGCCGTGGGCCCTGGCAATGGCCCTGGCCAGGCTCAGGCCCAATCCGATGCCTTCCTGGGACCGGCTCTGGTCACAGCGATAGAACCGCTCAAAGATGCGGGGAAGTTCTTCCTGGGAAATACCGATCCCGGTGTCCTGGACCATGATTTCCAGGTCTTCCTCCCGTTCTTTAAGGGAAACGGTGACCAGGCCCCCGGGCAGGGTATATTTAATGGCATTATCCAGAAGATTGGAAAGCAGCCGCTGGATCATCCGGGTATCGCCCTGCAAACGGCTTTCTTCCGGCATCTCACAGTCCAACCGCACCCCTTTATCTTCCGCCGTGGGCCTGAACAATTCGCAGGCTTCCCGCACCAGAGCGGTCAGATCGATCGCTTCTACTGAAAAGGTGCCCATACCCGATTCGGTCTTGGAAATGAGCAGCATGGTATTGGTCATATCCAGAAGACGGTCGCATTCCTCGATGGTGCCGGCGGCCATGGCTTCATATTCGTTCAAGGATCTGGCCGTGGTCAGGGTGACTTCGGCGTGTCCGCGAATACGGGTCAGGGGGCTTCTCAAATCATGGGTGATATGATCGTTCATTTCTTTGATCTCGGTCAGCAGGATCTGGATGCGGTCGAGCATCTGATTGAAGGTCAGGGCCAGTTGATCGATTTCATCCCCCCGGCCTTTCACCGGGACCCGTTCTTCCAGGGTGCCTTCGGAGATCTTTCGGGCCGTGCGGGTCACCGCTTCCACCCCGGAGACGGCCTGCCGGGCCATGAACCAGCCCAGACCGGCGGCCACCAGGATGAGGAAGGTCATGGTGATGATAAAGATCCCTTTAAAGGCGGCCAGAAAGCGGGAATAACTCTCCATGGCCTGACCGACCTGCAAGATGATGCTGGGACTGATCATGGCATAGAGGATACGGACCTTTTCCGGGTGATCGGGGATAGTCATGGTTTCAAAGACGGGGGTTCGGGCTTGCAGCATTTCCCGTATAGCCCCTTCGGTAATATAGATATTTTTCCAGTAGGCCATGTTGGATGAGGAAAAGACCTGCCCGTTCAGGGAAAGGAAGCGAAAGAAAACCTTTTTCTCGCCGGCGGCCTGGGCCTCCACGAAGGCCACCCGTTTAACGGCCTCCACCCCCTCTGCGGAAAGCAGTGTAGAGAAGCGGTTGACCTGTCCTGAAAGCTCCCGGTCGGTCTGTCCCTGCATAAAGGAAGTGATGAGCATATAGAACAAGAGAAAGGCCACACAAGAAGAGAGGGTAAAGATCCCGGCATACCAGAGGGTCAGGCGGAAGGCCAGAGTTTGGCCAAGATTAATCGGTTTCTTTAAGGACATAGCCCACTCCCCGGAGGGTATGGATCAGTTTCCGTTCAGAATCCCGGTCGATCTTATCCCGCAGCCGGCAGATCCGGGCTTCGACCACATTGGTCCGGGGATCGAAGTTGTAGTTCCAGACATGTTCCATAATCATGGTTTTGGAAACCACCCGGCCGGCACTGCGCATCAGATATTCCAGCAGGGAAAACTCAATCGGTTGGAGGTCGATCTTTTTTCCCCCCCGGCTGACCTCCCGGGTCAGTAGATTGATCGACAAATCGCCGACGGTCAGACGGGTGGGTTCGGAAGCTCCGCTGGCCCGGCGGATCAGGGCCTGCACCCTGGCCAGAAGTTCGGAGAAGGCGAAAGGTTTGGTGAGATAGTCATCACTTCCGATCTGCAGGCCCTTGACCCGGTCGTCAATAGAACCCCTGGCGCTCAGGATGATGACCGGTGTCCGTACTTTCTCTTTCCGCATCGTTTCAATGAGGGATAACCCATCCCGTTTGGGGAGCATAATGTCAATGATGGCCGTATCGTAAGGTTCAGTCAGGGCCATATCCAGACCGCTTTCTCCATCCAGGGCATGATCCACGGCATAGCCGGCGGCTTTCAATCCCTTTATGATGAAAGATGCGATTTTGACATCATCCTCAACCACCAAGATACGCATATTCAACCCCCAATGTTCAATAAGGTTTTTTTCCATTGACAATGATAATAATTTTATTTAGAAATTTCAATAAGATTTGGAGACCAGGGATGTTTTGTTCAATCCCGCCTCTCACGGGATTGAACAAAGATGTTTCTCTCTGCGTTCTTCGCGCCTTTGCGGTGAAAAAAACTCTCTTTTCAAACAACTAAAGTGTTACTAAAATTCTCTGTGTTGTCAGGTAAAAAGGAGGCGACATGTTTATCGGTCATTATGGTGTCGGTCTGGTCCTTAAGAAAAAAGCCCCGGATGTTCCTCTATGGCTCCTCTTTGCTTCCGTGCAGTTCGTCGATATTCTGGCCTTTGTCCTGGTGATCCTGGGCATAGAAGGGATACAATATCAACCCCATGCCAACCCCTTTCTGAGAACAAATATCGAATATCTTCCCTATTCCCATTCCTTGTTTACCAATATCCTCTGGGCCGCGGGCGTCTTTTTCATCTTTTGGAAGTGGAAGAATAGAAGCTGGGGCTTCATCCTGGCCTTGGGCGTTATTTCCCACTGGTTATTGGACCTCATGGTCCATACCCCGGACCTGCCGCTCTTTTTCAATCAATACAAGGTGGGGCTGGGCCTTTGGGTTTTCCCGAGGGCCTCTTTCATAATCGAGGTTTTTATGGTTCTGGGGGGCGCTTTTTATCTTTATCGGGCCTCCCATTGGTCTCTAAGGGCCTTCCTGTTAATCGGACTCATCCTCTTCAGTTATTACCAGATGCTTTTTACCCCGGAACCTGCATTCATTCGGACCAATATGCCCCTCAGGGCCTTGATTGTTCTGGTGAGCTACCTGGTTTTCATCACTTTGGCCTTCTGGAGTGAAAGGGGAAAAAAATACTTGACAGAAAAAGGATAATCCAATAGTTTATTTTAACTCTGCAAACATAAAAAATATCATAAAAACAATAAGTTAATTTATAGCAAGGAGCAGGAAACGATGGCCCTGAAAACAGGCAAGGAATACCTTGATTCGCTGGAGACCCTTGGGCTGGAGGCCCATATCCTGGGCCGAAAAACCGGAAATCTGTCCGATCACGGCCTGGTGGAACCCTCCAGGCGGGCCGTGGCCTTCACTTATGATTGCGCCCATGACCCGGAAACCCAGGCGTTGTTCTGCGTCGAGTCCGCCTTATGTAACGATACCGTGAACCGCTTCACCCACCTCCATCAGAGCACCGAAGATCTGGTCAACAAGGTTAAAATGCAGCGTTATTGCGGCCTTCGAACCGGTTGTTGCTTTCAGCGCTGCGTGGGGCTCGATGCAGCCAATGCCATCTACAGCACTACCTTTGAATGCGACCGGAAGCATGGGACGGATTATCACCAGCGGTTTAAGGACTACTGGAAATGGATTCAGCAGCAGGACCTGCTGGTCGACGGGGCCATGACCGATCCCAAAGGGGATCGGGGGAAACGCCCTAAGGACCAAAGGGATCCGGATCTGTACCTGCGGGTCAAGGAACGCACACCGGATGGGGTGGTGATCAGCGGGGCAAAATTGCATCAAACCGGCATGCTCAATTCCCACGAGATACTGGTCATGCCGACCCTGACGCTCAGGGCCGGCGAGGAAGACTGGGCCGTCTGCTGTGCCGTACCGACCAATGCCAAGGGTATCCGTCACATCTACGGCCGCCAGACCAGTGACACCCGGAAGCTGGAAAAATTCCTTACCGATGTGGGCAACATCACCTTCGGCGGCCAGGAGGTGATGACCGTCTTTGAAGATGTTTTTGTACCGAAGGAGCGGCTTTTCCTGAACAGGGAAACGGATTTTTCCGGGGTCCTGGTGGAGCGCTTCGCCTCTTATCACCGGCAAAGCTACGGCGGCTGCAAGGTCGGGGTGGGCGATGTCCTTATCGGGGCCGCGGCCTTGATGGCCCGCATGAACGGCGTGGCCGAGGCCGGTCCGATCAAAGATAAAATCGTTGAGATGATCCACTTGAATGAAACGATCTATTCCTGCGGGATAGCCTGTTCCGCCACCGGAGCCAAGACCCCGGCCGGCAATTTTCAGGTGAATTTACTTTTGGCCAACGTCTGCAAACTCAATGTCACCCGTTTTCCCTATGAGCTGGCCAGGCTGGCGACCGACATCGCCGGCGGGCTTCTGGGAACCATGCCGTCGGCCGATGATTTTGAGGACCCCATCACCGGTCCCTATATCAGGAAATATCTGGCCGCCTCTCCGGAGACCCAGGTCATAGATCGTATGAAGGTGCTCCGTCTGATAGAAAATCTGGTGGCCGGGGCCGGGGCGGTGGGCTATCTGATCGAGTCCATGCACGGAGCCGGGCCCCCGGCCGCCCAAAGGATCATGATCAGCCGCCAGGCCGATCTGGAAGGCAAGATCGGACGGGTTAAAAATTTGTTGGGAATAGGATGAAAGGAGTTTATATGGCAGAAAAGGTCTATCAACCCGGAGAAAATTATCAGTACCCATTGATTATCAAAAAATTGCTCAATACCCCCTTGATTTATTCGCCGGAACGGGAAATTGTCTATGCCGACAAGAGCCGCTACAACTATACCACCTTGAATGAGCGAATCCACCGGCTGGCCGGCGGTCTCGAGCGGCTGGGCATCAAAGCCGGAGATACGGTGGCGGTAATGGACTATGACAGTCACCGCTATCTGGAATGCTTTTTTGCCATACCGATGATGGGAGCGGTGTTGCAGACGGTGAACTGGCGGTTATCAGCCGAGCAGATCATCTATACCATCAACCACGCCGAAGCCAAAATGATTATTATCAATGCCGGCTTTTTACCGATCCTGGAAAATATCCGGAAGGACCTGAAACGGGTCGAAGCGGTAGTGGTGATCGTTGAGGACTGCCCCGTCCCGGAAACCAAAATGGCCCTTACCGCCGAATTCGAGGAAGTCCTCCGATCGGGCTCTTTTCCCTATCTCTTCCCGGATCTTGATGAAAACACCAAAGCCACCACTTTTTATACCACCGGAACCACCGGCAATCCCAAAGGGGTTTATTTCACCCACCGTCAATTGGTGCTCCACACCTTCTCGGTTTCGGTGATGATCGGGAGCTTTCAACCGGTCGGGTGGTTCAGATCCGATGACGTCTATATGCCCCTGACCCCCATGTTTCATGTCCATGCCTGGGGTTATCCCTATGTGTCGACCCTTCTGGGCGCCAAGCAGGTCTATCCTGGCCAGTATGAACCGGAAAAGATTCTGCGCCTGATCGAAAAGGAAAAGGTTACCTTTTCGCACTGCGTGCCGACTATCTTGCGAATGCTTCTGACTTGTCCGGCCGCCGACCAGGTGGATCTGTCCCGCTGGAAGCTGGTGGTCGGAGGCGCCCCCCTGCCCAAGGGACTCGCCAAGGCCGCCCAAGACCGGGGAATTACCATTCAGGCCGGGTATGGCATGTCGGAAACCGGCCCGGTGATGACCGCGGCCATCCCCAAAGAAAGCATGCTGGATTGGCCGGAGGATCAGTTACTGGATATCACCATAAAAACCGGCAAGCCCATCCCTCTGGCCGAAGTGGAGGTGGTGGATGACTCGGAGCGCATCTTACCCCATGACGGGGCTTCCAAGGGGGAGGTGGTCATGCGATCCCCCTGGCTGACCCAAAGCTATTTTAAAGAGCCGGAGAAGACCAAAGACCTCTGGCGTAGCGGCTGGCTGCACAGCGGCGATATGGGCTGCATCGATCCAAACGGTTATCTGCAGATTACCGACCGCATCAAGGACGTGATAAAAAGCGGCGGCGAATGGATCTCCTCCCTGGATCTGGAAAATGCCTTGAGCCAGCATGAGGCCGTCCTGGAATCGGCGGCCGTGGGTATTCCGGACCCCAAGTGGAGTGAAAGGCCCCTGATGGTGGTCACCCTGAAACCGGAATACCAGGGCAAGGTCAGCGAAGAGGAATTGAAACAGTTTATGAAAAAATTTGCCGACGAAGGGAAATTACCGAAATACGGCCTCCCCGACCGCTATGTCTTCGTCGATACCATTCCCAAAACCAGTGTGGGGAAATTGGACAAAAAGGTGATCCGGAAACAATACAGCTAACTATGTTCGGTGATAAATTAGGACGCTGATTTTCGCCGATACCCGCAGATAACTATTCTTTTTGGATTTTGGAATGGGTTTAAATCCGCAATCCGAATTCAGAGTAATCTGCGTCCAAAAAGGAAATTCCTATACCATCAAGTTATGATGAAATTGAGAGATCTAGGTTTTGACCAATGGTTTGAGGCACATGTCGATGACATCCGCCACGAGGATCAAGGCATTGCACGCGTGTCAGCAGTTGATCGCAATTCCTACATTATCAGGAATGAACTCAGAGAGATTCCTGCTGAACTTGCGGGAAAGTTCTATTTCCGTGTTGAGTCATCGGTCGAGCTGCCATGCGTCGGCGATTGGGTCACCGTGCAGTATCACAATGATGACACCTCAGCAATCATCCATGGGGTCTTTCCACGAAGGACGTTTTTACGCCGAAAGCGTGCTGGCATAGAAGTGGACTACCAGATGATTGCAGCCAACATTGATATCGCTTTCATTGTCCAGTCCTGTCACTTTGACTTTAATCTGCCCAGACTGAATCGGTATTTAGTAATGGCAGCCGACGGACAGGTTGAACCGATTGTCATTCTCGCCAAAACGGACTTGATCTCCCACGATGAGCTGCAACAGAAGCTTGCGGCTATTAGACAGGCTGGCATCACGACCAGGGTTATTGCACTCAGTACCATAACGGGCTCCGGGTTTGACGAATTTCACCAGGTATTAATACCGGGTCGAACCTATTGCCTGCTTGGATCATCCGGAGTCGGCAAGACTACACTGATCAATCATCTGATTGGACGGGATGATCTTGATACTAAAGCTGTCAGTGGGACAGGAGAAGGCACACACACAACAGCGCGTCGGCAACTGATTGTTCTTGATAAAGGCATTATGTTCATTGATACGCCTGGAATGAGAGAATTAGGCCTTCTGGGCGCCAGTGAAGGAGTAAACAAAGGGTTTGAAGATATTATTGAGCTTTCCATGGCTTGTCGCTATGCCGATTGCAGCCATACTCAGGAATCAGACTGCGCAGTTCTTAATGCAATTACAAACGGCGAGTTGAGTGAAGAGCGCTATTCCAGTTATTTGAAACTCAGGAAAGAGTCAGAGCACTATGAGATGTCGTACTTGGACAAACGTAAAAAGGACAGGGCATTCGGACGCTTCATTAAGACAGCAAAGAAGAATATGAAAAGATGATGGCTGAGCAAAACTGTGCACACTGTGGCTTTCGGGCCAAGTATGATAACAACCCCAGATCGTTTCTGGGGCGACTCTGGCGCTGGCATATCAACTTCTGCCCCGGTTGGAAGAGCTACTTCACTTCTCTATCCCCAGAAGAAAAGGCTAAATTGGCCGAGCAGTACAAATTCAAAAAAAAATGATCCGGAGATTGAAATGATTGTTAGAAAAGAAACAAATGCAGACATTGATGGGATCACCAATGTCACAATAGCTGCCTTCCTGACCCTCCCAATCAGTAATCATACTGAGCAGTACATAATAAATGCATTACGTGCTGCAGGGGTGCTGACCATCTCGCTTGTGGCCGAAATTGATGGGCGAGTTGTCGGCCATATAGCTTTTTCACCTGTAACAATTTCTAACGGCGAAAAGGATTGGTATGGCCTCGGGCCAATTTCTGTATTGCCGGAATACCAGAGGCAAGGCATTGGAAAAACACTGGTCAAGGAAGGGTTGTCTTTGCTGAAAGAATTGGGTGGCCAAGGTTGCGCACTTGTGGGAGATCCAAACTACTATAAGCGATTCGGTTTTCATAATTTCCCAGAACTGATTCTTGAGGGAATTCCGCAAGAGGTTTTTCTTGCCTTGCCGTTTACCGAAAAGGTTCCACAAGGCATTATGGTATTTCATAAAGGGTTTTTTGCAAATGGCTAACTATCGCTTCAACCCAGGGCGCAGGTGCGCTGGATGATTTCATCCTTCATGGCCGGAGAAAGGTCGTTGAAGTAGGCGGAATAACCCGAGACCCTGACTAAGAGATAGGGGTAGGCCCGGGGATCGTCCCGGGCAGCGATCAGGACGGCGGGATCGATCACATTAAGCTGCACCTGCATCCCTCCCCGGCGGAAATAGGTCCGGATCCAGGATGGATTTTTCCGGACAGACTCCCTGACAGGTAAAACAGCGCAGACACCGTTCCTGGTAAAAGGCGATCTCCCTGCCGGTTTTATGCGATTCGGGATTCTGGCACCAGGCACAGCGCAGGGGGCAGCCTTTGAAAAACAAAGCCGTTCGAATCCCCGGTCCGTCATGGATGGAGAAACGCTGAATGTCAAACAAGAGGGCTGTTGATGGAAAGGATATCATAACTGGATAGTATAGGAAATTCCTTTTTTGACAATGGTCAGGCTATAGACGGTTAAGGGGGGGGAGAATAATATTTTATTTATGGAATCATATGGTTATAATACGGACCCGGGATGGGAATATTTTATCAATGGGGAGAC
>JACRBX010000230.1 GCA_016219225.1 Deltaproteobacteria bacterium | reverse complement strand
GTCGTTAGGGGGGGCCAAGCTGGAATTAGTGGTGGCCGATCATCAAATGAAACCGGAAGTCGGTATCGCTCAAGCGGAACGGCTGATCAAGCAGGAAAAAGTGGCGGCAATCCTTGGCGGCTATATGAGTTCGGTAATCTATACCAGTTCGCAGGTTGCTGAAAAATATAATATTCCCTATATTGTGGAAGGCGGTACCGCAAATAATATCTGTGAGAGAGGGTTTAAATATGTCTTTCGGGCCATACCCAATTCAAGCCGTTATGCGATTGATACTATGGAGGCCATTAAGGACCTCAGCAAAGGAGGAGGGAAGGAGGTCAAAAGAGTCGGTCTTCTATATGAAATGACCCTTTATGGAAAATCGGCTGCTGAAGAAATTAAAAAACTCGCTCCCAAAATGGGGCTTGAAGTCGTGGCCGATTTGCCCTACCCCCCCAATACCACCGATTTTACCCTGAGTATCGGAAAACTCAAGGCGGCCAATCCGGACGTGGTTGTCGTTTATCCTTATGTTACCGACGCCATCATGATTGTCAAGACGATAAAAGAAATGAATTTCGATAAACCGGTTCACGGATCCGGCGGATTTCTCGATCCTTCCTTTATTCAGGGCTTAGGCAAAATGGCCGAGTATACTTACCACTCTGCCTATATGTCCAAACACATGAAATTGCCGGGTGCCGTGCGGTTCTATGAAAATATGATGAAGAAGTTTGGAAAGATGGCCACCAGTGATGCGGCGTATAGTTATACGGCTATGTATATCTTACGGGAAGGACTTGAAAAAGCCGGCAGCCTGGAAGGGAAAAAGATCAGGGAGGCCCTTGCCGGTTTGGACATTCCCCGTGCCCCATGGGCAGTTTGTTCGATCAGCGGAGTTAAATTCGACGAAAAAGGGGAAAATGTATATGCCCGATTAGCCACTTCGCAATTTCTAAACGGGGACTGGAGAGTGGTCTGGTGGCCGGAAGTGGCGGCCGCCAAGGCGGTCTGGTCGGTCCCGAAATGGGCTGATCGAAGGTAATCGGGTATTGTAAAAATTCAGTTCCATACGAAAGGGGCAGTAAGATCCATGAGTGCAAAAGTCATAAAAAAAGGAGCATTTGAAAAGCAAGTGGTGGTCATTACCGGAGGGGCACGAGGAATAGGCCGGGCGACCGCTTTGGAATTCAGCAGACAGGGAGCTTTCGTTACGGTTGTCGATGTTTTAGAAAAAGAAATGGGAGAAGTCTGTGGATCGATAAAAAAAATGGGGAGGAAAGCATTGGCTCTCAAGGCGGATGTTTCCGATAACGAACAAGTTCAAGAAGTCGTCCAAAAAACTTTTGAGCATTTCGGGAGTATCGACATTCTGGTTAATAATGCCGGTATCGTCGGGCCTATCGGACCGATAATTAATTTGGACGAAAAAGACTGGGATGCTGTTTTTCAAATCAATCTGAAAGGCGCCTTCCTGGTCAGTAAGAGCATCGCCCCCATCATGATAAAAAATAAAAAAGGCAATATCGTCAATGTCGCCTCCATTGCCGGAAAGGAGGGAAGTGAAAGATTAGGGGCCTATTCCGCTTCGAAAGCCGGGTTGATTGGGTTCTCGAGAGTTTTAGCCAAAGAGCTTGTTTCGGACGGAATTCGGGTAAATTGTATCGCCCCGGCTTTGGTATCTACGGAGATTCTTTCCCCCCTTCCCCAAAAATTCCTCGATAAATCTCTTTTAAGGATACCGATGAAAAGGATGGGGCATCCGGAGGAAGTGGCCGATTTGATATTGTTTTTGGCTTCGGATAAATCTTCATACATAACCGGTCAATGCTATAACATTACTGGCGGCAGAGGCGATTATTGAGAACAGGGCCTCTTATCCCCTTATGTGGAATGAGGGGCCCTGAATTAGGAAAAAGGAGCTTGTTTCCATGATATTTTCATTTTCACTAATTTTTCAATCGATTATCGGCGGATTATTGATGGGCGGGGTGCTTTCTCTGGTGGCCATCGGTTTAAGTCTCATTTTCGGAGTCATGAATATCATTAATTTTGCCCACGGGGCGCTCATGATGGTGGGGATGTATATTTCTTTTTTCGCCTTTCAATTCTTAGGCTTTGATCCATTTTTATCGATTGTTTTCAGTCTTCCCATCATGTTCCTTCTCGGTGCCATCATCCAAAAAATCCTGATCGGTCCTGTTCTGAATGCGGCCCATATCAATCAACTCCTCCTGACCCTCGGGCTCATGTTGTTCATTGAGAATATGGCCGCCCAGATATTCGGGCTTACGGATCGATCCATTCTGACCGGTTACAGCACATCCACCATTTCTTTGTGGGGGGCTTCGATCAGTACTATTCGTCTTATGGCTTCTGTTTTGGCCCTGGCGATTAACTCTGTTCTTTATCTGTTCCTAAAAAAGACTATAACGGGCAGGGCGATCCGGGCGGCCTCCGAGGAAAAATATGCCGCGCAACTGGTAGGGATCAATGTCAACAGAATTAATGTAATCGCTTTTGGCATCGGATCCGCCTGCGCAGGGGCGGCAGGTTCCATTGTTTTGTCTTTTTACCCCGTATCCCCCCATGTGGGGCATATCTTTCTTATCGCGGCCTTTGTCGTCATTATGTTGGGCGGGGGAAGCAATTTAATGGGGGTCTTTTGGGCCGCCCTGATTATTGGTTTGGCGGAATCCCTGGGACAAGTTTTACTGATGCTCCCGGCATCCTCGGCCCAGGTGGTTTCCTTTGGCATTCTGATTATTATTTTATTCTTCAAGCCCGCAGGGCTTTTCGGAGTGGTGAAACAATGAGAAAAGCTTATCCCCTATTGGTATTGTTCCTCTTGCTGTTTTTTGCGGTGGTGC
>JACRBX010000229.1 GCA_016219225.1 Deltaproteobacteria bacterium | reverse complement strand
TGTTGCCTTTAACCCGGCTTTGTGGTAAAAAACAATTGTCGGGGCGTAGCGCAGCCTGGATAGCGCACCTGCCTTGGGCGCAGGGGGTCGGAGGTTCAAATCCTCTCGCCCCGACCAAATTTTAATTTGATTGGAAAGTCCGAAACTTCAGGTTAATAAGGTCAAAAGGAGGGATATCAATTATGATCCAAGAAACAGCCATGACCTTTAACGTCCTGATTAAGGAAGAAGAGGGGATTTTCATCGCTCATTGTTTGGAGTTGGATCTTGTAACGACTGCTACAAGCCTGGATCAAGTCCAAACAGATATTCTTGATGTTATCGGTGTTCAGGTGGACTATGCCTTTACAAATAACAACTTGGAATATCTTTATCATCCAGCGCCTCAGGAAGTGTGGAAGGAATTTTTTGAATGCCAGGAACAGTGGGAAAAGAAACACAAGATTACCCCCCCGTCTAAAGGAGAAACCGCTTCGAATATTTTTGTTCCTACCTGGATAATCGCTAAAACATGTAAACGAACCAGCCATTACCATGTCTAAGAGACCTCTGTCTCTAAGGGAACTTCTGCAACGCTTAAAACCCTTTGGGATAGAAATCCTCAGTAATCGCGGAAAGGGATCGGAAATTATCCTTCTCAAACCTATCGAAGCTGGTTCAAGAAAAGGCCCCCAATATTCGGTAAAGAATCATGGGCCTTCAACCGAAATTGCTCTTCCTGTAATAAATTCTATCCTTAGGCGTTTTGGAATTGAGAAAGATGTGTTTTGGGATTAGCCGATATCTTTGTTTCCTGATTTTTTTAACCCTTTGGTCCTGTTCATTCGGTTATGCCTTTCAAAATCCACCCATCGAACTGAAAAGAGTTCGAATACTCGATATCAATCAGGAGGCCTTTTCCTTCGAAGGGGTCATCGAGGTCTCCAATCCAAATGATATGAGCAGCCGGTTTTCCGGCTATCAATATCGATTAGACGTGGAAGGGCAGCGATTGGCAACCGGAGAATCGGATCAACCTTTTGAAGTCCCGGCTTTTGGGACTTTCACCATCGCCGTTCCAGCCACCATTAGGTTTCAGGACCTCCAGGCCTTAGGTAAAAAAGACCCTTTTAATAGAGATCTGGTTTATCTCCTTACGGGTAAGGTTTTATTGAATTCCTGGTTAGGGAAGATGTCCCTTCCTTTTTCCTTTGAGGGGACCTTCAATCTGGCCGACCTTCTGGTAGAAAAAACCCGCCGGTTTTTACAGGGGCTTTAGTTCGAAAATAGCATTCGTCTTCCAAGGAACCTATTTTTATGATTCATGGTGCCCTGTCAGGGCATGAGGCTTTAATATGGAACCGGCATCCAATTCCCCAACTACAACCCAGGTGGCCAAATCCGCCGGATCGGTAGGCATTGCTGTTTTTTTTAGCCGTATTTTGGGCTTGATCCGGGAACAGGTTATGGCCGTCCTGTTCGGGGCCGGAACCTATATGGATGCCTTTGTAGTGGCCTTCCGGGTCCCCAACCTGCTGCGGGATCTGTTTGCCGAAGGGGCCTTATCTGCCGCCTTTGTGACGGTCTTTACGGATTTTGATCAGAAAAAAGGATCCGAGGCTACCTGGCGGCTGGCCAACAATGTCCTGTTGACTCTTACCCTGCTCCTTTCCCTGATAACCATCCTGGGGATGATTTTTTCCGAAGAGATCATCCGGGTTATGGCCCCGGATTTTGATCGGGTTCAGGGTAAGATCGCCCTGACCCAGCTTTTAACCAATATCATGTTCCCTTTTCTGATTCTGATCTCCGTGGCGGCCGTAGTCATGGGGATATTGAATACCAAAGGTCTTTTTTTTATGCCGGCCATGGCCTCCACCTTTTTCAACTTGGGGTCTATTGTTGGAGGGGTCCTCTGCGCCTGGTGGGCGCCATCATTCGGGCAGCCGCCGATTGTCGGCATGGCGGTAGGGACCTTGATTGGCGGGTTTTTGCAATTAGCCATTCAAATGCCTTCCCTGAAGGGCTGCGGATTCAGATGGCAGCCCCATTTAAACCTGAAAGATGAAGGGCTGCGGCGGATCATGGTCCTGATGATTCCGGCGGTTATCGGGCTTTCAGCGACCCAGATCAATATTTTTATCAATACCAATTTTGCAGCCCGTTGTGCCGAAGGAAGTGTTTCCTGGCTAAACTACGCCTTCAGGCTGATGCAGTTTCCCATCGGTATCTTCGGGGTGGCCATTTCCATTGCCACCCTGCCGGTTATTTCCCGCCAGGCCTCCCAGGGGGATATGGGGGCCTTGAAATCCACCTATGTCTCTTCCTTGACCATGGCCTTTTTTTTGACTATTCCGGCCTCTTTCGGTCTGGCCTTTCTGGCCAAACCCATTATCCGTCTTATCTTTGAATACGGACGCTTCAATGCCCAGGATACCCTCCATACGGCCGAGGCCCTGTCCTATTATGCCATCGGGCTTTTTGCCTATTCTTCCATCAAGATCACCGTACCGGTTTTTTATGCCCTCAAGGATACCCGGTATCCGGTCATTGCCAGTTTCCTGGCCGTAATCACCAACATCATCGTCATTTCGATATTCCTGGACTCCTTTCAGCATAAGGCCATCGCCTTTTCCACTTCGGTCACCACCATCTTTAATTTTATTTTTTTGAGTACCGTGCTTTATAAGAAAGTGGGGGGGTATGACCTGCGATACCTTTTAAGTTCGTTGAGCAAGGTTATCCTGGCCTCCCTGCTTATGGGTTTATTGGCTTTCTATCTTTATCAGGGGCTTGGTCTGCTCCTGAATCAGAGAAGTCTTTTGAATCAAATAGTCTCTTTGTTCCTGGTCATTACCCTGGCCGGGTTAAGTTATTTTATTTTGATTCGCTGGATGGGGATTCAGGAAATAAATGAGGTGATGGGAAGCCTAAAAAAGCGGTTCTTGAAAAGCTAAATTTAGCTTGACCAATTTTTAGAAATCCATTAAAAAGAAGGGCAGGTGCCTGGGTGGCGGAACTGGTAGACGCAAGGGACTTAAAATCCCTCGGTCCTCGCGGCTGTACCGGTTCGATTCCGGTCCCAGGCACCAAAAAAGTAATAAAAAATAGGGACTTAAATGTTTTACCGGCTTTAAGTCCCTTTTCTTTTATGCGCGACCCCTTAAAATTTACCCCACTGGACAGGGCACAGGCCTGGCCCACTTTTTTAAAAACAGGTACTTATCCCGTTTTTTTCTACACACTGATCCCGTGAAAGAAATCGATCTCTACAATCCGGTGAAGCGGTTTCTGGAAGGCCAGGGGTATGAAGTCAAGGGCGAAATCCGGGAATGCGACGTGGTGGCGGTCCGAGGCACAGAAGATCCCGTCGTTGTCGAATTGAAACTCGCTTTCAGCCTCGATGTGCTCCTGCAGACGGTGAATCGTCTGAGCATTTCGTCGGTTGTCTACATCGGGATTCCCTCTTCCTGCCGGGCGTTCCGGAAGCGGCGCCGCCGTATCATCAAACTCCTAAGAATGCTGGGAATCGGCCTGATGCTGATTTTGACGAATTCAAAGCGCAGCCGGGTGGAGGTGGTGCTGGATCCCGGTGAATATCACCCCCGAATTCATCCGAAGCGGCGCGCGCAACTGCTCGGTGAATTCGAACAGCGGCGGGGCGATCCGATGCCGGGCGGCAGTGGCCGGCGGCGCGGAATGATGACGGCTTACCGGCAGAAGGCGATCCGGATTGCACAATACCTGACGAAAAATGGACCGACCAAGGCATCGGTTATCGCCCAGGCGATCGAGGAATCGGAGGTTCGGACGATTCTCTACCGGAATGTCTACGGATGGTTCGATCGACTGGGTAAGGGCGTCTATGGGATTTCACCGCGAGGAACGACCGACCTCGCCACTTGGAACGATTGCCCCTCTGTTTCATGAACCCTTGAAAGGTTGGCAATGAATCATTGGATTTTAATTTTACTGATTGTTGCAGGCTTGACCGTTGCGGGGTCATTCTTCATCTCCCGACAATCCCTGCTGTGGGTCAGTCTGTCGTTCTTGCGTCGCCTTAATCAATGGACCAGCCGGATACTTGATTCCATCAACCGTGATTGGAATTACAAATTTTTAGTCAAAGTCGGTAACCGATATTTCTTAAAAGGTTTTACCGGCACCCCTTTCCATCAGAGGCTGATTTTTTTTCCTTTCTGCCTTTGTCCTCCTGGATGCCCGGCACCGGTCGACCCTTCCCGGGGTATGCTTTGCCGGAGTGATTGTCCGGATTGTCAATTGGGCCGGGTACGAAAGGAAGCGTTGGGACTGGGATATGCCGGGGTGTATATTGTACCCAGCTCTCGTTATTTACGCCGGCCGGACCTGTTACCCAGCCATTTATTTATTAAGGAGAAGTTGGATCACCATAATGCGCGGGCTTTGTTAGGAGTCACCTGCTGTTGGTATTTAAAGACCAGACTGCTTTCGAGGTATTCTTTCAAAAAGGAGGGATATGTTTCCGAGCGGTCCGGCACCCGTTATGCATTGCAAGGGATTCTTTTGCCCCAACGCAAGTGTAGTAATGCCACGGTTGATTGGACAAAGGTCCATGACCGTTTGCGACTAAAGGTCTGATCAGTAATTTGGACCTGGGGGGGTTAGGACAGGTCAGGAGGATTGGTCCCCGGTTGTGATAACGTGCGATGGAAATCTAAAAAGGAGACCGGTATTAACATGCGATCAATCAGGGAAATTCTGGAATCTAAAAGTCTGGCCGTCATAGGGGCCTCCCGTGATTCGGCCAAGTCCGGGTCACAGCTTTTGCAGGTCCTTCGAAAAGTGGGGTATCAGGGAAAGTTTGCCGGTGTGAACCCTCGAGGTGGGGAAGTATTCGGCGTTCCCCTGCATAGGACAATCCAAGACATTCCCTTTGAAGTCGATCTAGCTGTAATGCATATCCCGCCAGGGTCTGTGCCCGCGGCCCTGTCTGAATGCGCCCGGAAGGGTGTCAAAGGCGTGGTCATTTCCTCGGAAGGCTTTGCTGAAACAGGGCCGGCGGGGGCAAAGCTCCAGGATCAGGTCCGGGATATCCTGAAGGCTTCCGGAATGAGAGGGTTTGGACCGAATACCCTGGGAATCGTCAATACGGCTACGGGTTTGACGACTTCTTATTTCGGTGATGTCCGTATGCTCCGGCCGGGACCTATCGGTTTTGCCGCCCAGTCGGGAATTTTTATCGGGGCCCTTCTGCGGTATTTAAGTTCCATGGAAGGACTCCAGTTATCCAAAGGGATCGGTCTGGGAAACAAGGTGGATGTCGACGAATCGGAGGCCCTGGCTTATCTTATGGAAGATGAACAGACCAAAATCATCGGCCTGTATTTGGAAGATATCCGTGACGGCCGGCGATTTCTGCAAATTGCCAAAGAAGCGGTCAGGCATAAACCTGTTTTGATCCTTAAGGGAGGGCGCACCCGGGAAGGAGCCAAATCAACGGCTTCCCATACGGCCAGTCTGGCCGTGAGCGATGGGATCTTTGACAGCGCCATGCGCCAGGCCGGGGTTCTGCGCCTGTCCGGGATTGATGAGTTCATCCGTACCCTAAGCGGTTTTATCAATATGCCTCTTCCCACCGGTCCGGAGTTGGCCTTCGTCACTTACAGCGGGGCCCAGGCGATTATGAGTATTGACACGGCCGTGGAAGAAGGTCTGGAGGTGGCCCGTTTTTCAGAGGCCACTCTGGGCAAGATCGGACGGATCATTGCCACACCCTCCAAAATGAAAAACCCCGTCGACATTTTTCCTGACATGATGACCCATGGCTTTGAAAAAACTTCTGTCGAAATTTTAAAGGCCTTGATGGAAGATGATCAGGTGAAGGGTGTCGTTTTTATCTCCTTTGCCATTTTTGGCATCGAACCCTACCTGCCGATCCTGGAGGCCTTTAAAGGACGGTGTTCCAAGCCCTTTTTCTTTTCCCTTATGGGATCAAGACAGGACCTGCAAATCTGCCAGCCCTTTTTTGAGAAAGAGGGATTTCCCTGTTATGATTTTCCGGAGATGGCGGTTCGGGTCTTTTCCCGGATGTGGCGTTATGCCCGCCGCCAGGTAAAGGACCGGGCCCTTGTATCTTGAAACCGGATAGGGAACCGATTTCAATAACCAAGAGGATTTGTGACGTTATCGGCTGTCAAACTTGAATCTTAGCTCCGGCCAGCAGATCCGCTTCTTTTATCAGAAAAAGGGCGTCTAAAAGAGCGGTTTGGAAGCTGCCGGGGCCTGAGGCCAGGGCAGCGGCCTTTTCACCGGCCAGACCGAAATAGGCCAGGGCGGTGGCAGCCGCCTCGAGGGGGTCCCGGTCAACGGCCAGGAAGGCCCCAATGAGCGCGGTGGCGGTGCAGCCCGTTCCGGTAACCTGACTCATCATCTCGTGTCCGTTCATTACCCGGAAGGTCCGCTTGCCGTCGGTAATCAGATCCACCGGACCGGTAATGGCCAGGGTGGTCGAAAGTTCCCTGGCCAGGGCCATGGCCGATTCCGTGGCCTGATCGACGGTGTGGACCGAGTCTACCCCCTTGGTGGCGGCCAGGGATTCGTCCCCGGCCAGGGAGAGGATCTCCGAGGCATTGCCCCGGATGACCCGGATGGACATTTCTTTAATGAGCCTTTTGGCGGTATCGGTGCGCAGTCTGGTGGCCCCGGAACCGACCGGATCCAGGATCACCGGGACCCCAAGGGCATTGGCCTTTTTCCCGGCCTTTAACATGGCTTCAATCCAGGGAGGACTCAAGGTGCCGATATTGAGCACCAGGGCTCCGGCATAAGAAACCATTTCTTCCACCTCTTCGGCGGCATGGGCCATGACCGGCGAGGCCCCGCAAGCCAGCAGGGCATTGGCGGTAGTGTTCATGACTACGTAGTTGGTAATGTTGTGCACCAGGGGTTTTCTCTCCCGAACAAGCCTTAAATTTTTGGCGGCCTTACCGGCCATCTCCTGATTGGTCATGTTGATCGTTTCTCCATTATGTAATATAATAACGTTCGGCGTTAAGCGTTCGGCGTTCGGCGAAACCCATTTTCATGATTCGTGGTGTTTAATCTCCCTCGCCTTTAGTCTATAACCCATAGCCCATTGCCTATAGCCTCTTTTATTCCTTATGTGCCCTAAAATGATCCCAGCCGGAAGGATTGGCTGGACGTCTTTGACCATCTGGAAGGACCAGGGTTAATTGGCCCGGAGTCTCGGTGATCCTGCCGACTTCCGTTAACGGTTCAGGAAAGGATTGTTCCGTCAGGGAACGGATAGCGGCGGCATCTTCCGGCCGGCAGGTGATAATCAATTCATAATCATCACTGTCGCCCAGAAAAAGATCGTAGGGGTCCCGGTTTAACCCGGCAGCCGCCTGTCGAAGCCCGGGGCTTAAGGGAAGGTTCTCTTTAAATATCTCGGCCCCGACGCTGCTCTCCTGACAGATATGGCCCAGATCACCCAGAAAGCCATCGCTGGTATCGATCATGGCCGTGGCCAGTCCGGCCTGGGCAATCGCTTCCCCCAATCGGGCCTGGTGAGAAGGGGTGTTATAGATTTTGACCAGGGGGTGCTCCAGGATTTCAGCGGCGTCCGGCGATTGAAGCAACAAGGCCAGGCCAGCCGCTGCCTGACCCGGATATCCGGTGACCAGTATCCAATCTCCCGGTTTGGCTCCGGAACGGCGCACCGATTTCCCCTGTTCCACCTCCCCTATAAGGGTGATGTCGATGAACATCCCGTTTCCCGATTGAGTCAGGTTGCCGCCGATGACCGAAGCGCCAAAGGGGTTCAGCTCCATGAGGAAGCCGCGGTATATCTCTTCGATATTCTGAACCAGACCTTCGGGCTTTAATCCCAGGGAGATAAGGGCATATAGGGGGTGGCCTCCCATGGCCCCGATGTCACTGATGTTGAGGGTCATGGCCCGGCGTCCTAAATTCAAAGGGGTAATATGGGCCGGCAGGTAGTGGCGGCCTTCCACCAGGGAATCACAAGTGACCAGGATTTCATAGCCCGGACGGGGTAGAAAGGCGGCCGTATCGTCTCCGATTCCCAGGGTGAGCCGTTCAGAAGGCAGGCCTTCTTTTTTCAGGAGATCGTTGATTCTCCCGATCAGGCCGAATTCCCCGATATCCGATATCCGTTGAGACATAGCCTGATCTTTTTCTTTAAATCCCTTCATGATTCGAAATTCGATATTCAAAATTCGATATTCGCATTATTGTCGAATCACCAGGCATCGAATGGCCTCGGCTGCCCCCCTGGGATCTTCCTGGCAGCAGACGGCCGAAATCACGGCAATACCATAGGCCCCGGCGCCGATCACCTGAAGGGTATTGCTTTTTGCGATGCCGCCGATAGCAATGACCGGTAAGGGGATTTCCCGGACTACCTGTGCCAGGAGATCCAATCCGCCGGCCGGGCCGGCATCTTCCTTGGAACTGGTCGGAAAAACGGGCCCAAAGCCGACATAGTCCGCGCCCTCCAGGAAACATTTACGGGCCTCTTCCAGGGTATTGGCCGAGCCGCCGATAACGACTTCTTTGCCCAGGATTTTTCTGGCCAGGGGAATGGGGAAGTCATCCTGCCCCAGATGAATACCATTGGCTTGAGAGGCCAGGGCAACGTCCAGACGATCATTGACAATAAAGGTCACCCCGGCCTCACGGCATAAGGCCTGCATTTCCCGGGCGATTCGAATCATCTCCCGGGTGGGCCCGCTCTTCCAGCGAAACTGGATGGTATCGGCCCCCCCGGCAATAGCCAGTTCGGCCAGTTCCAAATGGGAAAAGCGGGGTTGAAGGACCGTATCGGTCAGTACGTGAAATCTTCCGATCTTTTTCATGTTAGTGCGAAAATAACCTTCAGGGGTCAGGGTTCTGGGGTCAGGGGTCGGCCAAAGTCCGTCGTTAGTTGAACCCATTGAACCTTGAATCCATTTTTAGGCTTCATGGTGCCCCCAAAGGCATAAGGATTTAATATCCCTGTAAAATAAAAATTTACAGGACCGATTGAAGTTCTATGGTAAAAATGAGCACCGCATTGGGGCCGATATTCGGCCCGGCACCCCGTTCGCCGTAAGCCAGTTTCGAGGGGATAAACAACTGCCACTTGGAGCCGGTTTTCATCAATTGGAGTGCTTCGGTCCAGCCGGGGATTACTCCGTTGACCGGAAAGGTGGCCGGTTCTCCCCGTTTGTAAGAACTGTCGAATTCGGTACCATCGATCAGGGTGCCTTGATAATGGCAGGTCACCTTGTCGGTGGGTTTAGGTGTTTTGCCGGTCCCTTCTTTAATGATCTTGTATTGCAAACCGCTGGGCAGGGTTTTTACCCCCTCCTTTTTTTTGTTTGCGACCAGGAAGGCTTCCCCCTCTTTTTTGTTTTTTTCACCGGCTGCCTTCATCTTCTCGGTTTGTTTGGCAACCATTTCCTTTTGGAAGGCGGCTGCGACCGTCCGCATCTCTTCTTCGGAAAGCTGGGGTTTGGTCCCTGAGAAGGCATCCCTAAAACCCTTTAAAAAGTTTTCCAGGTCAATATCGGCCGGCAACTGTTTCATGTTCTTACCCACATTGATCCCCAGGGTGTAACTCAGTTTGTCCTTCTGACTTTTCAGGGCTCCGCTATCGGCGGCCAGGACCTGGGTCCCGAAAAGCAAAATCCCCACTACGGCTATCCATTTCAATTTCATATAGACTCCCTTTACCCGTATTGGTCCGCCTTCATAGACAGACCTGCACTGCAACTGTTCTATAAGTTATCATTTTTCGGGAAATTTGTCAAATCAGGTCACGAAATAGAGCTGATGCATGACTTTAAGTTTTCGGGCGAAACCAAAAGGGGCCGGTTTTGCCGATTTCCTTTAGGGTGCTCAACATTTCCCGGGCATAATCCCGGCTATGGGAGAGCCAGTCTTTGTCCAGACGCCTTCGGAAATAATTACCTGAAAAGAGTTTGACCAGGTCGGCCAGGGGAATTATCCCTTCGCCGGTTTCGGGATCGAATCGGGCCCAGTTGCGCACATGCTCTTCCGACCGGAAGAAGTTCATGGTACTTCAGGCAAAAGGGGCATCTTCAAACCATTTCCAAAAGGGGACGGCCACATAGGCCGATAACTCCCGGGGCTCGGCCTGGATTATTTTCCCGTCTTGAATTTGTGCCTGGATCGGTAACCCGCAATCCAGGCAGGGCGTATCAATTTGAACGATCTTCCCGGGGAAAAGCCAGCAGACCGCCAGCGATTCAAAGGCTCACTGACCGAACCATTTCTGTTGCCCGTCGATGGTGATCCGGTACTGGGTGGGAAGATTGTTGAAGGGTGCAAAAGAAGCGATTAGATCGGTCCTGGGGAAAAGCCAGCCGGGCACCCTCCCGGAAAGCAATTCATGGAGGACCTGGCGCCCTTCTTCCATGGAGACCCCGAGCTCAGCGGCGATCTCCGTATAAAAGGGGGCCTGTCCGGTTTCGATCATTTTTTTCAAAATGAAGTGAAAGGTTTCTTCGAGCATTTTCTGTTCCGCCATTTTTGTTTCCTCCTCTTAAAAGATTTGATTCAATCCTTAAGCCGATTTTTCTGCCTACTGATTCTACATAGATCTCCAAGGAATGAAAATAAAAATCTCCTTGCCTGAAAATTGATCTAAGAGGTATACTGATTCGAAAAGGCTATAGGCGATAGGCTATGGGCGAGGGGCGAGGGGATTAAGACCCACGAAGCATGAAAAAAGGTTTAAGGTCCAAGGTCCAAGGTCTAAGGTCCGAAGTGTTTCACATGAAACTTGCATCTTGAAACTTGATAGTATAGGAAATTCCTTTTTTGGACGCAGATCGAAGCAGATTGCCAAGATTTTGAATATAAAGAATGATGAATTCGTAAAAAGCTATGAAACGCCGCATTGCGGCGCTGTATCAGAAAATAACTCCAGAGCTAAGCCCCCGGCTACGCCGGGGAGAGTTGAAAAAGCTATGCTGTAGTATTTAATAAAAAAGCTCCTTTGCGTAGGATAGCCGTGGACTGTTTCCGTGGCTGATCCGTACGAAAGGAGCAAAAGGT
>JACRBX010000228.1 GCA_016219225.1 Deltaproteobacteria bacterium | reverse complement strand
CCTCGACCTGACCTTGCGTTGGACCCAGAATCTGGATGACGGATCTTGTCAATTCACCTCCCTTGTGTCATATTCACTGGGTAATCATTGGGAGTTGTTCTCCGTTGGTACTGTAAATGGGGGGAGCAAGGATAGCGAGTTCGGGAGCATTCTGGATTTTCAATGGATGATCGGCGTGCAATTGACCTTTTAAACAGGATTTACAGGATTACCAGGATTTGAGAGGGGATTTTCCGGAATGATAAGATGCAAACAGTCAGGTGACTCAAGGGTGGCCTTAAAAGTGGATTTTATCGGGAATTATATCACCCCCAGAAATATTTTTCTTGACCTCTTCTATACCATGATCATATCCGCTTTGATCGGCCTCTTCTTAACCCTGACTGGGATTGGTGGGACCTTTCTGGTCAATCTGGTCATCTCCCAATCCTTCGGGATTTCCATTTGTTCAATTATTATGGTTTTACTCTGGATGTTTAAACCGGTCAAACCGGCCTCTTTTATTTTTATATTAATCATCGGAGTGGCCGGTGGCACCCTGTCCGGTATGCAAATAGGCCCTTTTGTCCTCCGGCAGGTATTTTCCATCCCCTTGGCCCAGGCGCCGAAGAGTTTACTTCAGATGATCGTATTGGCTATCACCTTCGGCAGCATTGTCAGTTATTTTTTCTTTTCCAAGGCCGAGTTAAAAGTCACCAAAGAGGAAATTCAGCAGGAAAGGATACAGCGCCTTTCCAAAGAGAAAGAAGCCCTGGAGGCCAACTTGCGTCTGCTCCAGGCCCAGATCGAACCCCATTTTCTATTCAATACCTTGTCCAATATCCTGAGTCTGATAGACACCGACCGGACCAAGGGCAAGTCCATGCTGGAGGACCTGATTCATTACCTGCGCACTTCGCTCTCCAGGACACGCCATGACCTGATTACCCTGGGGCAGGAGATGGAGATCATCAAGGCCTATCTTAATATCCTGAAGATTCGAATGGATGAAAGACTCCATTTCCGGATTGAAATTTCCGATGCCCTCAGACAACAGCCCTTTCCGCCCATGTTGCTGCAGCCTCTGGTTGAAAATGCCGTAAAACACGGACTGGATCCCAAAATCGAAGGAGGAGAGATTCTGATCAAGGCCGAAGAAGGGGATGGTTTCATCAGAATAGAAATTAAGGATAATGGCATAGGATTTCATGCCTACTTTGAGGCCGGCGTGGGCATAGGTAATGTGCGGGAACGGCTAAGACTGCTTTATGGAGACAAGGGACGGTTGATCCTGGAAGAGAACAAGCCCAGCGGGGTCATAGTGATTATCGAAGTGCCGAAGGCGGAGTAGTCCTCAGGGAATAAAGTTTCAATATTTATAGAAATCGGGCAAAAGATCCCAATCCTGGGGTTCTAAATTGCGGCCCCGTTCGCGGTCGTAATAACCGTATTGGCTTCCTCGATTATAATAATAACCCTGGTCGTGATGACCTCGACCGTGATAATAACAACCGGATGATCCAGCGATTACCAGCAATAATATAAAGGCTAAATATTTTTTCATTAGTGATTCCTCGACTTTCTAACGCGTTCCCGTAGTATATATATTAATTTCAATAAACCTTTTGCGTAAATACGATAAAGACAGTATTTTTTTAAAAAATATTACGTATTTTATCCTTATACTCCCCTGAAAAAGTGAGGGATAAATGCGCAGATTGCGAGTCTTAGAATCTAAAATCTGAAAAGGAAAAGAATAGATCTTGTTAGAAAAGGAAAGACGGATTAAGATAATGACGACCTAACGACGGAATATAATGAGATCCTGAAATGATCTATAAAGCCATAATCGCCGACGACGAAAGAGAATTGAGAACCTACCTCAGATCTTTATTGGCCGAGGTTTGGCCGGAGCTGATCATTTGCGGGGAGGCTAAAAATGGCCAGGAAGCCCTGGATTTAGTGGAATCGGAGCATCCACAGATTGCTTTTCTGGATATCCGGATGCCCGGTCTTTCCGGCCTGGAGGCGGCCCAAAAAATCGCCGGGGTCTGCCGCATCGTTTTTGTAACCGCCTATGATCAGTATGCGGTGGAGGCCTTTGAACGAGAAGCGGTGGATTATCTGGTCAAACCGGTTTCCAAAAAGAGATTGGCCCGGACCGCCGAGCGTCTCAAAAAACAAATCAACGCTTCCCCGGAGCCTTCCACCGGACTGAGCGAGATTGTGGACCAGGTCCTTTCCTCCTTAAAAAGGAAAGGACCTGTTGATTTTCTGCGATGGGTCAGGACTCAATATAAAGATAGTATCCGCCTGATCCCGGTAGAGGAAGTGGATTACTTCCAGGCCGAAGACAAATACACCCTGGTTATCACCAAAGATGGGGAGTCTTTGATTCGAAAAAGCATCAAAGAATTGGTCCAGGAACTGGACCCAACCCAATTTTGGCAGATCCACCGAAGTTGCATAGTAAACTTATCGAAAATCGATCAAGTCAGCCGTTCCTTAACCGGCCGTGGGGCTTTAAAATTGAAGGGGAGGTCCGAGTTGCTCACCGTGAGCCGAAATTTCATCCATCTTTTTAAACAAATGTAGCTGATAGTATTGCTCTGCCGTCCGGCTAAATCCGGCCCCGTCGAACCGGGATTATTCATGAACAGGCGGTCTTGGGGGGATTCAAAAGATTCGTTTGTGCCTTTCTTCCGGAAAGGCACAAAATCCAGGTAATCCAGTAAATCCTGTCTAATAATTGAGGATCGCCTGGACAATCAGGGTCTTTATCAAGAACCGGTAATGTTCTCTGAGGGTCGGCGTATTGACCATGAAAACCGCAACCAGGTCTTCTTTGGGATCGACCCAGAAAATGGTCCCGGCGGCCCCGCCTTTGTAATACTCGCCGGCATTACCGGGAAAGTAGGCCTGTCCTATTGCCAGGCGAACATAAAAATCGAAGCCGCCTCCATAACCACGACCGGGTACATACAGGGCATCGTCGCGGTTGCCCAGGGGCCCCAAATAATCCGAGGTCATGAAGGCTACGGTCCTTGGGCCCAGCAGTCGTTTGCCTTCCAATTGACCGCCATTGAGAAGCATCTGGGCAAAACGGGCATAGTCCATGGTCGTCGATACCAGACCGCCGCCCCCGCTTAAAAATTTTTGCGGTTTGGTCGGATCGGTGTAGAGGGGCCATTTGGGGTCCAGGTAAACCAGACGGTCCACCCCTTTTCCTTCTACCGGGAATCCGGTATCTTTCATGTTCAACGGTTTGAAAATACGTTCTTCAAGGAATTTGTCCAGAGGCATGCCGGAAACAACCTCCAGGACCCGGCCCAAGACATCATAAGATCGACCGTATTGGTATCGGGTCCCCGGGTGGGCGACCAGGGGTAGTTTGGCCAATTTCTCACAGACTTCGGCATTGGTTAAATTAGTGAGATTGTTCATCCCGGCTTGCAGATACAGGGTTTGCACCGCTTGGGGAGGAAAGAACCAATAGGTCAATCCCGAAGTATGTAAGAGAAGATCCTGGATGGTCATCACATTTTTTGGTTTCACCAGGGTCAGTACTTCTTTGCCCGTTTCGTCTTTTTTGATCTCCCCCACCTGGATATCCTTAAAAGAGGGGATGTATTTGGCGACCGGGTCGGAAAGCAACAGCTTTCCTTCTTCCAATAAGATAGAGGTCGCCACGGCAATGACGGATTTGGTCATGGAGTAAACGCGGAATAGCGAGTCTTTTTCCATGGGCAACTTTTTTTCGGCATCCCGGGTGCCGAAATTCTTGAAGTAGGCGATTCTTCCCTTCCGCGCTATCAGGAGCACCGCACCATTGATTTTCCCCTGGTCGACGTCGGCTTTTAAGACGCTATCAATCCTTTCCAGACGTTCGGAAGAGAGACCGACCGCCTCCGGTTTAACCAGAGGGAAGCCCTTCGAAGTATCCTTTGCCAAAGAGGGGAAAGCAATGCAGACCGAGATTAACAGCAGGGTGAAGATCAACCGATTCCTGGTTAGATAAATTTTTCTGATTCTCATGACCGACCTCCTCGTTTGGATATGAAAAACTAACCTGATAGTATAGGAATTTTTTTTTTGGACGCAGATTGACGCAGATTGACAAGATTTTGAATATACAGAATGGTGATCTGCGGATATCGGCGAAAATCTGCGTCCTAATTCAGGCCCGTTTTCAGGCTCCTTTTATCATGGGTAGATTCCCCGAAGCTGCACCGCCTTGGCCACCCGCCCCACCCCCAAAATGTAGGCGGCCGTCCGCATGTTGACCTTTTCCTTCTCAGAAATCTCCAGGGTTTCCCGGAAGGCCCGGCACAGGATTTTCTGGAGGCGGTCCGATACCTCGTCTTCACTCCAGAGAAGCTCCTGGAGATTCTGGACCCATTCAAAATAAGAAACGGTAACCCCTCCGGCGTTGGCCAGGATATCCGGGACCACAAAAATTCCCCGACCAAAGAGGATGGCATCGGCCTCGGGGGTGGTCGGTCCGTTGGCCCCTTCCACAATCATGCGGCACTGGAGCTTTGCGGCATTCCCGGTGGTGATTTGATTCTCTAAAGCGGAGGGAACCAAAATATCGCAATCCAGCTCCAAGAGTTCCTGGTTGCTGATCGCATCGGAATGGACTTTGTCGGTCAGGAAACACTGGTATTGTTTTTTGCAGGATAAGGCCTGATGGATATCGAGACCTTTGGGATTATAAAGGCCCCCCTTGGAATCACTGATGGCCACGACCTTGGCTCCGGCGGCCTGAAAAAATTGGGCCGCTATGCCCCCGACATTGCCGGCCCCCTGGATGGCTACCCTGGCCCCTTCTATGGATAATCCGAGAAGACGGGCCGCTTCGGAGGCCGTAATGAAAACCCCTTTCCCGGTGGCCTCCAACCGGCCTAATGAGCCCCCTAAATCGATCGGTTTGCCGGTAACCACCCCGGGGACGGAGTATCCCTTGAGAATGCTGTAGGTATCCATGATCCAGGCCATGACCTGGGGATTGGTATAGACATCAGGGGCCGGGATATCACTCTCCGGCCCGATAAAAGGGGCAATTTCCCAGGTGAAGCGCCGGGTCATATTTTCCACTTCTTTTAAGGACATTTCCTTGACATCGCATTGGACCCCGCCTTTGGCCCCTCCAAAAGGGATATTCACTACGGCCGTCTTCCAGGTCATCCACATGGCCAGGGCGCGGACTTCATCCAGATCCACATCCGGATGATAGCGGATCCCGCCTTTGGCCGGGCCCCGGGCCGGAGAATGGACCACCCGGTAACCGGTAAAGATCCGCATCTTGCCATCATCCATTTTTACCGGAAAATGAACGATCACCTCACGTTTGGTCTGTTTAAGCATCTCTATGACGCCTTCATCCACCTGGAGATAGCGACTGGCAATTTCGACCTGCTCCTGAGCGATCTGGAACGAATTCAGCGTTTCCATAAAAGTCTTCCTTTCGGATTTTTCTGGGATCGGAAGTCGGGGGTCAGGGTTCGGGATTGAGTATTAATTCCGAACTCCGCATTCCGAATTCCGAAATCCGCATTTGTTTTCATCACGCCCTGGACCCAAAGAGGGCCGTACCCACCCGGATGATGGTTGCCCCTTCTTCGATGGCGCATTCGAAATCATGAGACATGCCCATGGAAAGATGGGTCAGGTCCATTTCGGGGAATTCTTGCCGCCATTTTGCCTGCCAATGATAAAGCGAGCGAAACCAGGGCCGGGATTTTTCCGGGTCGGGATCATAGGGCGGCATGGTCATGAACCCCCGGATGCGTAAGGCCGGCCAGGCCGGGCTTTCTTGTAATAGGGAGGGAACCTGTTCGGGGGGTAATCCGGATTTGGTGGATTCCCCGGCCTCATTGACCTGGATGAGAATCTCCAGGGTTTTCCCGGCCTGCAAGGCCTGACGATTTAATTCCTGAGCCAGGGCGGCATGATCGACCGTTTCGATCATGGAAAAGAGTTTGACCGCATATTTGGCCTTATTCTTTTGCAGATGGCCGATAAAATGCCAGGTCCCCTGCTGGATGGAGTCGATCTTTTGCTGGGCTTCTTGGATATAGTTCTCTCCAAAATGGGTCAATCCTTCCGACAGGGCCTGTTGGATACGTTCGACCAGAATGGTTTTGGTTACGGCGATCAGAAGGATATCTTCCTTCCTTCTTTTTGATCGCAGGCAGGCCGATTCGATTCTGTTGCGTACCTGTTCGATGCTGTCGGGCAAGGCATCCATGGTCATATCTTTTCTAACATAAGGTTTTCTAACTGGATGGTATAAGAATTTCCTTTTTGGACGCAGATCGACGCAGATTGTCAAGATTTTGAATATAAAGAATAGTTATCTGCGGGTATCGGCGAAAATCAGCGTCCTAATTTAAATCAGTATAAAATGAGGCAGGCAAGGGGGTCAAGGACAAAAACAGTCCGGCCTTTTAATTTTTCGGCCACCACCCCGTTGATCCGGGTAAATTGAAACAACGGGCAGAACGGATCCCGGCCTATTTAAAGAAGTTGATTTTATCCATAATGGGTTTTAAAGTAATAAGGAAAGCCATTGGATTTTGTTTAGATTCTCTCGAAATGACGTATGGTGAAATTTTTAGGATGCTATATACAGGAAAGGCAGGAAAAAGATGGTAAAAAAGGTGATGGTTTGGATGGCGATGGTCTTTATGGTTTTGGGGGTCCGGGTCGTAAGCGCAGGGGCTGTGGATATCCCTCGAATCAGCAAAGAGGAACTCAAACCGATGCTTGGAAATCCGGACTGGGTGATTATTGATGTCCGGATCGCATTGGATCGAAAGATGAAGATGAAACAAATCAAAGGGGCGGTTCGGGAAGATCCGGAGGATGTGAAGACCTGGGCGCCTAAATATGCCAAGGAGAAAACCATTGTTCTTTACTGCGCTTGAGATGATGAAGCGACCAGTGCCCGTGTGGCACAGGAACTAGTTCATCTGGGATTTAATAAAGTCTACGCCCTGAAAGGCGGCTGGGTTGAATGGGATCGAAAAAAATATCCGACCGAGCGGAAATAGGGGTGGAACCGGGTTTACCAAATAGAGATCCTTCCGGGATTCCCACAGTGTCGCCTCCTAAAACCGATTGATTGAAATAGACGGCGGAAACAAGCTCTGTTTTCCTTCTGGCCAGGCGTCTGGAGAAGGATTCCGGTGATTCATCGGGCTCCGGAATTTCCGGAATCTCGGTGGAAACGATTAGTTAATAAGTGGGCTATCTTCTTCATCACGGAAAAGATGAGCACCGCTTGGTCCTTGATCAGAATGACATGATATTTCAGGGGAGGTAGTAAAATTTTAAGAAAGGAGCCGCCATAAGGTCTGACCTGAATTTTCCAAATCTGGTTCTGGGGATCAAATCGTATTTTTAGAAATTCGATCTCCAATTTCCAACATTCCTCAAGAAGGCCTTGATCTTGATTCAGGAGTTGGTCCACTCCATCTCGATTGTTTCCCATTTCTTTGGAACCCGGCGGGGAAAAAAAAGGCCTTCCTTTTTTTATGAAACCGGAATAACGAAGTTCAAGGTCTTCTGGAGCGGAGAAAGGCCGCTTTCCCGGAAATTGTCCTTCCAGGACCATGACGTAAATCTTTCCGAGAAATTTTTTCTCCAGGCCATAATGGATTTTAAAACTGGAGAAAGGAAGGTTTTGAACCGGAAAGGAGAACCCCTCCCCGTTTTCCTGGGGTTCTCCCAAATTTTGAATGAAATATTCCGAATCGGTCCGCAGAAATGGGATTAGATTCTTATCAAGGTTCATTGAAGGATTTATTCTTTCAGCGCTTCTTCATATTTTACGGGCCTGAACAGGCCTTTTTTCATTTTTAAGGTGCACCAGAGGAAGGCGTAGATACCGCCACCCCCCAGAAAATAAAGGGCATACTGATAAATTTCCATTTTCATCTTCGGATCCGGAAAAATAAAGATCATCACCAAGATGATTCCCAAAATACCCAGGATTTGAGGTACAGGGAAAAAGGGCGTTTTAAAGGGACGCTCCAGATTAGGATATCGGGCTCTCAAGATAAGGGCGTCGACATGGGCGATGATGTAGGCCAGGAGCCAGGAAAAAGCAGAGGCAACAATAAATACGACAATGGTCTCCACGGTCGATATGCCGATTAAGATCTGAATAAACATGCCAAACCCCAGAATAATAATACCTACCCAGGGAGTACGGAATCGCGGGTGGAGCCATTTGAAGATAGAGGGGACCTGGCCGGCATGGGCCATGCCATAAAGCATCCTCGGGACGGAAGCCAAAAGGGTATTGATCACGCCGGCCGTGGCAAAAAAGGAGGCAATTCCGGCCCAGTATAAACCGGCCTTCCCCAGGATAGCCGAGGCGACATCCACATGGGGAGTGGGCGAGGTCGATAGAATATTCATGGGAACAAAGCGGACCGCAGCAATGCCAAAAACAAGATTTAACAACAAGATGATAACCAGTCCGACAATCATGGCCAGGGGCAAATCCCTTCTGGGGTTTTTGGCCTCTTCCACTAAGGGACAGATAAATTCGGTGCCGATGAGTAACCAGACCCCGAGAGCGACAAAACCGAATACGTCCGTTATTCCCAACGAAGGGGCGACATATTTTATCTGAGGATTTCCAAGGGCAACGATCCCAACGATTCCGATCACGGCCACGGTAATAATCTTGATGATGGTAAAAATAATTTCAGCCTTGGCAAAGACATCAACACCCAGCAGGTTTAGTAGCATAAAAAGCAGTAACATGAGAATGCCGATCAAGGTAGGGGAGAGCCCGGGGAAAAAAACATTTTTCATGACGATGCTGGCCACGGCGATCTCCGCCGGTCCGGCCAGGAGCTGAACGATGATATATCCGGCGATGGTGGCAATAATGGCGGGAAAATGTCCGAGGGCGACTTCAGTATAGGAGCTGATACTTCCGGCCCGGGGCATAGCGATAGCCAGTTCACTAAAGGTGAAGGCTTGAAAGATCATAAGGACCCAGGCAATAAGCATGGCCAGGATAAAGCCATAACCTCCCAGTCCCATTCCCTGGCAAAGAGAAACCAGGGTGGTGGAAGCCACCACCAGCCCCACGGCTACTGAAAGCAGAGATGGAAAACCGAGTACTCCCTTTCTAAGTTCTTCCATGATAATCTCCTTATCGTTAACAATCGTTGCTCTTCGCTGAAATGTTCACGTCAGGCCTAATGGCAGATCCTTTCTGAAAATGTTACTACCTCCCCTCAAAACTCATATTATTCTGATCAAAGAAACAAACATGGCTCATCCTTTCCCTGATTCGGTGAAGACCAGACTCGACGTTTCTCCAAAAGTGATGAGGTCCGTGAGATAACAGCCGCTGGCATCCAGTTTAAACCTTACTGGAGCTTTGGTCACAGCTTGGCATTTCTTCCCCTCTCGGAACAAAACCATGATGTCTTCTCCCCGGACGGTTTCAGGGGAAAAGCCCTCTCAAGGATATGGCCTTGGCAACGCGACCTATGGCCAGGATATAGGCCGCTGTGCGCATGTGGACCTTTTCCTTCAGGGAAATCTCCAGGATTTCCTTAAAGGCTTTGGACATGATCCTTTGAAGACGATTTGATACCTCCTCTTCACTCCAGAGGAGTTCCTGGAGATTCTGGACCCATTCGAAATAAGAAACCGTAACCCCGCCGGCATTGGCCAGGATATCGGGAATCAAAAAAATGCCTCGATCAAAAAGGATGGCATCGGCTTCGGGTGTAGTCGGCCCGTTGGCTCCTTCGGCTACTAATCGACACCGAAGCCTGGGGGCGTTCTCTCCGGTAATCTGGTTCTCTAAGGCGGCGGGAATTAAAATATCGCAATCGATCTCCAACAGCTCATGGTTGGTGATCGAATCAGCTTTGACGACATCGGTCAAAAAACACTGATAGTTGCGTTTGCAGGATAAGGTCTCAACGAGATCCAGTCCATCGGGATTATAAAGGCCCCCCTTGGAATCGCTGATGGCGATAACCTTGGCCCCGGCCGAATGAAAATATTGGGCGGCTATGCCCCCGACATTTCCGGCACCCTGGATGGCTACCCGGGACCCTTCGATCTTCAAGCCCAGATGACGGGCCGCTTCAAGAGCGGAAATAAAAACCCCTCTCCCCGTGGCCTCTAAGCGGCCCACCGAACCGCCCAACTCAAGGGGCTTGCCGGTAACCATCCCTGGTACGGAATAGCCTTTGAGGATACTATAGGTGTCCATGATCCAGGCCATGGTCTGGGGGTTGGTATTAACATCCGGAGCCGGGATGTCGCTATCCGGCCCTATAAAACTGGCGATTTCCCAGGTAAACCGGCGGGTCAATCTTTCTATCTCGGAGAGGGACATCTCTTTAGGATTGCACCGGACCCCTCCTTTGGCCCCGCCAAAGGGAATGTTAACCGCGGCGGCCTTCCAGGTCATCCACATGGACAGGGCACGGACTTCGTCCAAATTTACATCAGGATGGTAGCGGATACCTCCTTTTCCCGGTCCTAAGGCCGGATTGTGGAGGATCCGATATCCTGTAAAGATCTGGGTCTTTCCATCGTCCATTTTTACAGGAAAATGGACCACCAGTTCCCGTTTGGTTTGTTTGAGCATGTCCAGGATTCCATCGTCCACCTTTAAAAAGGGACTGGCAATGTCCACCTGTTGCTGGGCAATTTCAAAAGAGTTCAAAGACGGCATGATTTTCCTCCTTAAATCTCTATAAATAAATTTCGATTTATAGTGCCTAATAACAAGTTACCTGCCAAGGTAGGCCCGTTTAACCCGGTTATCACTCATTAGTTCGGCCGTTGACCCGGATTCGACGATTTGCCCGGTCTCCAATACATAGCCCCGTTGAGCCAGGCTGAAGGCCAGGTGGGCATTTTGTTCGACCAATAAGATACTGGTCCCTGCCCGGTTGATTTCGACGACTACCCGGCCGATCTCCCGGATCAAAATCGGCGATAAAGCCAGGGACGGTTCGTCAAGCATTAGTAATTTGGGCCGGCCCATTAACGCCCGAGCGATGGCCAACATTTGCTGTTCGCCCCCGGAGAGGGTGCCAGCCAATTGACGCTTGCGGTCCCCCAGAACGGGAAAATGTTCGAAGACCCTTTCCATGTCCCGAGTGATGGCCCCCCGGTTTTGTCTCAGATAGGCTCCGAGCAGAAGGTTTTCCTTCACCGGTAAGTAGGGGAAAAGGGCCCGACCTTGAGGCACATGGCCGATGCCGGCCTTGACCGTATCTTGAGGGCTCAGGAAATCGATCCGTCGGTCTTCGAAGAGTACCTCTCCGGAGCAGGCCCGCTTCAGGCCGGAAATGGTCCTCAGCGTGGTCGTCTTCCCGGCACCGTTGGAGCCGATCAACATCACGATTTCGCCTTCTCCCACTGTAAGGGAGACGCCCTTGAGTACCTCGGCTCCTCCATACCGGACCTTAAGATCGGTGATCGTAAGCAGTGCGTTCATTCCTCCTTCCTTCAGGGCACTCAGGCGGTCAGCCGCCCGGCCCAGTCCGAATCCTCTTCAGCCCCTAAGTAAGCCTTGATGACCTGAGGGTGCCGGGCGATCTCATCTGGAGTCCCCTCGGCGATCCGACAGCCGAAGTCCAACACGTAAATGCGGTCGCACAGCCCCATGATTGCCTTGACATTATGCTCCACCACTAAACAGGTAAGACCGTGATCCCTCTTCATCGTCCGGATGAGGTCGGACATGGTGGAAATTTCCTCGGCATTCAGACCGGTCAACGGCTCATCCAGCAGCAGCAGTCGGGCCCCGGTCGCCCGGCCGATGGCCAGGCTCAGGATACGCTGCCTCCCGTGGGGCAGGTTGCCGGCGGTAGTTTCCAGGTCGCCGGTCAGTCCGACCTGCTCCAGCAGTGCCCGGCCTTGGGCCAGGAACTTTTCCCCATAACCGGTCCGGCTGGGAGAGAAGCGAAAAAATTCAGAAAGACTCATCCGGTGTTGAAGATGGAAGCCGACCATGACGTTTTCCTGGACAGTCAACTCTTTGAAGAGGATATTCTCTTGAAAGACTCGAGCGATCCCCAACCGGGCCCGATAGTGGGCCGGTCGGCGAGAAATCTCCAGGCCGTTAAAAGTGATTCGGCCCTTGTTCGGCAAATACGTTCCACCAATCATGTTTAAAACGGTCGACTTGCCCGCCCCGTTGGGACCGATCAAGCCGATGATCTGACCCGGGTCAAGTCTCAAGTCCAGATCGACGACTGCCGCCAGACCGCCGAACAGCTTGGTTAAACCTTCAACTAAAAGCAGCGCCATAGGTTTACTCCTGCCCTGTCCGGGCCGACCGGACGCCTGATGAGGAATTGGACCAGAGGGTGAGAATCCTGATCGGAAGAACGACCAGACCCTGACGTAGAAACAGAACCACGGCGAGAGCGGTGGCCCCAATAATCATCGGCTGATAGTGCTGAACCGATCGCGTGAATTCAGCCAACAAAGACAGGAGGACCGCGCCAACAATCGGTCCGGAGAAGCGCCGTTCGCCGCCAACGATCATATAAACCAGGAGGTAGATCGTTTGCATTACCCCGAAAGTAGCATTTTGGTCGGCGCTGATGGCCTGTTCCTGATAGGCGATGAGGGCCCCCCCCAGACCGGCGAAGAAGCTGGCCGTGCTGAAACAGATGATCTTATACCAGGAGACGTTGATCCCGACCGCCCCGGCCAGTTTGTCCGCTTCCCGGATGGCCAGCCAGGTAAACCCGAGTCTGGATCTTTCCAGAAGATAGAGGATAGCCAGACCTGCAGAGACCACGATGACGACCAGGTAGTAGTAGGCTAAAAAATCGCCGAGATTGACTTCGCCCCAGGTGGGGATAGATATCGTCCCCGGTTCCGGAATACCGACCAGGCCCTTGGAACCGCCTGTCAGACTTTCCCAATTCCAGGCCAAAACCCGCAAGCTTTCTGAGGTGACCACAGTCAGGATGGCGAAATAAATGCCCTTGACGCGCATGAAAGGGAAGCCCAGAGCCAAGGCCAGGCATCCGGCCAGAAGCGCTCCGGCCGGCACCGTCACCCCGAAAGGCAGACCGGCCTGCATCGATAAAAGCCCGGCGGTATAAGCGCCGACGAGCATGAAGCCGGCATGACCGAGGGAGAACTCCCCGATCAGGGTAACCGTTCGCAGGCTGGCTGTTAAAAGGACGTTGATGGCTATTACGGTCAGGGCCGAGGTCCAATACTGGCTATCCAGGAACAGGGGTGCAGCGATGACCACAACCGCCGATCCAAAGCCCATGAACGCCTTTACAGAACGATTATTCCGCATGCCCGAACAGTCCCTGTGGTTTTACTACCAGAACGAGGATTACGAGGAGCAGCGGCCCGATGGCCGCCCAGGCATGCCCGAAAAGGATGGGCACCAGCCCGTCAATCAAGCCAAGGATCATCCCGGCAAGAAAAGCCCCGGCCAGGCTGCCCATGCCGCCCAGGACGATGATAACCAGCCCCTTGACCAGGGGCGCTAAACCCATGTAGGGGCTCAAGGCGAAAAGTGATCCGGCCAGCATGCCGCCCGCGGCGGCCAGGGCACAGCCGATGACCATGGCCAGAGCGGCCATCTTATCCGGGCCGATACCCTGCAGAATAGCCCCCTCGGGGCTCTGGGCGCTGGCCACCATGGCCTGGCCGTATTTGGTCTTCCTCAGAAAAACATAGAGGGACAGACTCAGGATGACAGATACGGCTACGGCGACGATCCTGTCCTTGGGAACGGCGCTGCCCAACAGGGTCAGGGGGCCGGTGGCCAGCAAAGGGATAGAGCGTTCGTAGAGGCCGAACAGGACAACTGCCCCGCTTTGAATAATCAGGGTCAGGCCAGTGGTGGCCACAATGGCCGACAAGATCTGCCCCTTGAGCCGACGAAATAAAAACCGCTCCAGAAATACACCGGTTAAAGCCATGGCCAGCATGGATATGAGGGTGGCTAAAACAAGGGGCAGCCCGAAAGAGGCGATCAGGTAATAAACAATATAGGCTCCGATCATGTAGATTTCGCCGTGGGCGAACTGCATGATGTGCATGATGCCGAAGATCAGGGTCAAACCGAGGGCCATGAGGACATAGATCCACCCCAGGGCCAGCCCGTTGATTGTCCCTTGCCAGATTAAGGCCGGCGAAATTTCCAAGATGCTACCCTCCGGCCCGGAGGAGAGGTTCCTTCCGGGCCGCCATTGGATTGGCTATTTATCGACCACAGGCATCTTGAAGCCGACAAAAGATATTTCCCCTTTATCCAATCGACTGATCGGCATGGGGCGAACTACGACCCGGTTGACCCCTAAACGGTTCTTCCCGCCCATGTTGCCCGGACCGAAGGCCGTCTGGAAGCTGCCCGGCGCGGTCATCGCGTCAAAGGCGGCGACTACTTTTTCCGGCATGATGCTATTAGCCTTTTTAAGGGCCTGGATGAAAACCTCGGCCTCAGCCCAGGTGATGATCGAGTCGGAGAAGAAGGGCTCCTTATATTTCTTTTTCCAACGGTCCATGCACTCCTGCATGCTTGGCGTCGGGTGTCCCAGGTCCATGCCATTGCTGATGACCTTGTCCGCTCCCTCCGGACCGACCAGAGAAAGAATGAGCGCCGGCGCTGTGGGGGCATCAGAGATGAAGGCTCCCTTATAGCCTAACTGGCGAGCGGCCCGGAGCTGGTAGCCGGATTGGGCCGAACACATGGCCTGGATAACGTCCGGTTTAGCGGCCAAGGCCTTGGTGTAAAAGGGCAGGAAATCGGCCGTTCCGATGTCCCACGTCTCTACGCCGACCACTTCCAGCCCCCGTTCCTGGGCCAGCTTCTTAGCCCGATCGATTGGCATGCCCACGTTGGGAACGACGATAAATAGCCGTTTCGCCTCGGGCCAGGTGGCTCTGAGATAATCGTAGTCCATCTCCCAGCCGGCGTCCGAGGAGATGCAGAGCCGGACGGCATAAGGTTTCTTATTGCTGACATCGCCCGGTAAGCCAGGAGCGTCGATCCAGGTGATCAGATGAAGGGCTTTGGCCTTGGCGCAAACCTGGTAGATGGCGGCGGCGCAGGGGGGGGTGATGGCCCCGAAGACAAATTTGCACCCGTCCTTGTAGACCAGCTTCTTGGCGGCTGCGGCGGCCACGGTGGGATCGGTTTTATCATCTTCGGCGATCAATTTGAGCTGGTAGGTCTTCCCGCCTAACTTTAGGCCGCCTTCCTCGTTGATCTTATCAAAATAAAGTTCCACCGCCCTGGTCAAACCGACCCCGACGATACTGATCGGCCCGGACAAAGGCATAATCATCCCCACCTTGAGCGTTTCGGCGGCCCGAGTTATGCCCGGAAAAAGCACGAATCCTACTATGAAAACAAATAAAGCCAGTCCTACCCCCAGAACCTTTCTTCGTCTCATAAAGTCCTCCTGAATTCCATTAAATAAAAGTTAACCGCGCTATACTTCCTAACCGGTGATCGTTTTCAAGGATATAGGTCAGCCCTCGTAAACCACCCGGCCGTTAACGATGGTCTTAAGAACCCTGGTGGTCCTGATCAAATGGGGATCGATGGAAAGGATATCCTGGTCGATGATACAGAAGTCGGCCATCTTGCCCACTTCGATCGATCCTTTGACCGCTTCGAGATGATCCTGGTAGGCTCCGTTGATGGTATAGGTCCTGATGGCCTCTTTGACGGTGATCGCCTCCTCCGGACCGCTGACCGCTCCTGAGGTCAAGCTTTCCCGCAGGACGGCGTTTTCTACACCCAGGATCCAGTTCGGCACGGTGATGGGGGCGTCCGAACTACTGGTTAAATTGACTCCAGAGTCCAGGGCCGTGCGCATGGGCCACTCATAAGCGGCCCGCTGTTCACCGACCACGGACGGTTCGAAATCGGAGATCATGGCCTCGATCGTCGGCTGCATGGCCACCCCACCATTAATGGCGGACAGGCGCCGGCAGGTCTCGGCGCTGATGAAATCTCCGTGGATCAGGTAATGACGCGGATCACCGCCCGGCCTGTTCTTCATGGCCAGGACAAACCCGTCTACGGCGGCGTCGATGGCCCGGTCCCCGGTGGCGTGGACGCCAACCTGGAAGCCATGACTGTGAACCAGGTCGATCATGGCCACCAGGTTGTCGTGCTGATCCTGGTCGGTTTTTCCTGGAATGACCGATACCCCGTGGCCGTAATTCCCGCTGATGTAGTCGTCATTCATCCAGGAGGTATAGGTCAGTGGAATGCCATCAGCAAAGATTTTGACGCCGGGAAATTGAAGCCATTCCCGGTCCAGGTCGGTCGGTACTTTGAAGGTTTGGAGTCCTTTTTCAAGATCCTCGTAGGTCAGGGCGCCATAGTCGCCCAAAAGGAGCAGGATGCTCACCCGAGCCGTCAGTTTTCCTTCGGCTAAAAATTCCCGGTAAATATCGATGAATTCGGCACTCATGACGCCAAAGCCGTAAGCTTCACCACCGGGGCCGATGGCCGCATCGGTAAAGCTGGTTACTCCGTGGGAGTTCAGGATGGAAATGGCGTTCAATAAAGCGATCTTTTTTTCCTCCCGGGTGAGGATCGGCACATGGGAGGTTACCAGGGCCTGGGCTCCTAATTCTTTGAAAATCCCTGTCAGTTCTCCCTGGGAGTCCCGCTCCATTTCTCCAGAAACCGGGTTGGCGGAACCCTTATGGAGACCGGCTATTTCCAGAGCCTTTTTATTGACCAGGATGGTGTGTCCGGAGAAATCAATGAGAATGACCGGATTGTCCGTGGAAACCGGGTCGATATCGGATCGTCGGGGGAAAACGGATGGGTCCTCCAGACATTCTTTGAGAGCGCCCTGATTCCAGCCGAAGCCTCGGATCCATTCTCCCGGTTTGACTTCGGCCGCCTTCCGGCGTACGGCTTCGACAATGTCTCCAATGGATTGAGCGGCCGGGAAAGCCAGATCCAGGGCCAACGGCGGCCGGGTCGCCCCGAAGAAGGGGGTGTGAAGATGGGCATCGTTGATGCCGGGCAGCATGGTCGCTCCGGCCAGGTCGATGACCTTGGTCCCAGGCCCGGCCAACGCCTTGACCATATCGTTGCCGCCGACGGCGGTTATCCGTCCGTTTTTAACGGCCACCGCTTCAACGATGTCGAAATGCTGATTGACCGTCAACACCTTGCCATTGATAAGGATTAGGTCGACAGAGTTCATTTTGTCCATAGCAACCTCCTTTTACTTAAAAAATTGATTGACGTCTGTTTACACTTTCCCCTGAAATCCCACTCCAATTGGCATTCATCATAACGATGTCGGAGTCTTTCAATTGTTATTCACTCCTGACCAGATAGGAACCGATAATCGCCTCGGCCTCAATTTCCACCAGATGGGCCGGCCGGGCCAGGGCCGAGATTTCGGCCATTATGATCACCGGTTTGATCTCTTTAAAGAATTCCGAATAAGCCCGCATAATGTCGGCCGCCTGTTTAATGTCCGTCACATAAATACGGACCCGGTAGACCTCGGCCAGATGAGCCCCTGCTTTGCTTAAAGCGGCTTCAATCTTCTGAAGTATGATTTTGGTTTGCAGGTAGGCGTCTCCTTCAGCTTCCACTACCCCGTCCGGATTGGTGGTGGTCGTACCGCCGACAAAGACAAAGTTGCCGACCTTGACGGCCCGGCTGTAGCCCGCCTTTTCCTCCATGGGTGCGCCTGAGGAATAATTCACTCTCCTGAAAAGTTCCATTGAACCCCCCCTTAATATTGCCCGCCGAAGCGATACCTGAAATCATCATTAAAAACACACCGCCTGACCCGGATAAACATCCGGGGATGGGTCTGCCCCTCCCCAGCATTACCGGTCCCACATCACCCCAGCCAACGAGCAGGGTCTATACTATTTCATACTAAACCGCCATGCCCCGCCTTTTGGGGCATGGCACCACGAAGCATGAAAATAGGCTCCTTGGAAGACGGATACTATTTTCGTATTAAGCGCTCATGCCCCTGAGGGCACCACGAAACATGAAAAAGCGAATATCGAATATCGAATATCGAATCATGAATGTTGAAGGAGAGTTTCTTTTAAATTCCGAAATCCGAAATCCGAAATCCGAAATTGGAATCTATTTTCGTATTAAGCGCTCATGCCCGGGTCGGGCACTACGAAGAATGAAAATGTCTTTCGCCGACCCCCGATCCCTGACCCCCGATCCCTGAACGTTATTTTCATACTAAACAGGTTCAGGTAGTCCTGGAAGCCAGAATTTTAGTATGCTCCTGGCCGCGAACGGACAGAACCGGTATAGGCGACCTGCGAAGAACCTTTTCGGCCGTGGAACCAAAGAGGGTATTGGCCAGATTGGTCCGACCCTTGCTTCCCATGATAATCAGGTCCGCTTGTTGCTCCTTGGCGGCCGCCAAAAGTTCTACCCAAGGAACTCCTACCCGAATAATTCGGGTGCAGGTCATATCTCCACAGCCAGCCTCTTGGAAAAATTGAAGGAACAGGGCCTCTCGTTCAGCGTACTGGGTTTCCAGATAACCATGAACCGAGATATTGATCCCTCTGGTCTTAATGTTGTGGAGCATATCAATATCCCGTTGATTAATGACATTCACCAGAATCAGGCCAGCCTGGCAGGCCTTGGCCAGCAGACCAGCGTATTGAATCGTCCGGTGGGAATAATCCGAAAAATCCACCGCCACCATTATTTTTTGTATTTCACTCATTCCAGCACCGCTCCTTTCGAAATAGCAAACCACTCGCTAAGCATTTCCTTACCCTGATCATAGAAACTCTCAGGGGAAAAGCCCTCGCAAGGACATGGCCTTGGCAACCCGGCCTATGGCCAGGATATAGGCAGCTGTCCGCATATGGACCTTTTCCTTCTGGGAAATCTCCAGGGTTTCCCTAAAGGCTTTGGACATGATTCTTTGAAGACGATTCGATACTTCCTCTTCATCCCAGAGGAGTTCCTGGAGATAAGGATTGTTCTCCACGTTGAAAACCTCCTTTCGCAAAAAGGGTTATCTTTGGCCGGCTCTGGGCCCGCGGGGGGGCTCAATGCTCAGCTTAGGAGAAAAAGACCAGCCCCTGTTCCTTGTAATCGACGACGGCTGGTAGATTTAGTTAAAGTGCCTACCCGGGAAACTATTTCACCGAGATAACCGGGCAGGGCGCATATACAATGATGTACCGCGCATTTGATCCGAAAACCAGCTTATCAACCCGGGAACGTCTCCTCAAACCGATAAAAACGGCGTCAAACTCGTTTTCATCGGCAAATTTTACGATGTCCTCGCCAGGCTTAAATCCCCGGGCCAGTATCTCTATCTCGGTGGGGATACTCTCTTCCGCCAGAAACTGAGCTGCGTAGGTAAGGTTTGCATTGGCTTTCTCCAACTGAGCGTCTCGGTTTATAATATCTCCTTCCACTGAAGCAACTACCACGATGCCGGCATTGAATGTTTTAGCGTAAGTGCGTGCCATTGCAAGAGCAGCTTTGGCGCTGTTTGAACCATCAAATCCAACCAAGAATTTCATCGGTTACCCCTTTCAAATTTAGGTTCAGTCTCAAAGTTGCGTTATTTAGTGTTTTAACGGGTTTGTCAAATTGCGATTTAATGTGCCCAAAGACGGACCGACCGTCAACGGAATTTTTTAAGGTTTGAAAGAATAAGCCCCGGAGATTTTGAGTGCGCTGACGCACGGCATTTTCCATAGCCATTCAAGGGTCCAATCCAAAGGCCCTTTCCATGTTGTTTAATATTTTTTCCATCAGCCAGTATGTCTCCGGGAGCACTTCGGTCTGTGCCAGGGTCTGATCCTTTCCCGCCACAAAGGACCCCGGAAGCCAGTCGGTCCCGAATTCTCCCGCGTAATGCCTGACCATTTCCCGGGTGTACTCGGGATGGAATTGGAGCACCAACAGGGGATATTCCGGGTGGATGAAGGCCTGGTTGGTCGAGCAGTCGTTGAAGGCCAAGCGCACCGCGCCGGCCGGAAGATCAAAATGATCGCTGTGCCAGTGAAAGGTAGTGAAACGCTCGGGGATATCCTGAAAAAACACGGAGGATCGGCCCTCCGGGGTCTGAACCACCGGATACCAGCCAATTTCCTTCTGCCGGTTGGGGAACACTTTTCCTCCGAGGGCCTCGGCTAAAAGCTGAGCCCCGAAACAAATGCCCAGGATGATCTTTTTCCGGGCCAGGGCTTGGGCTATCCCTTCCTTCTCAGACACCAACCAGGGATAGAGGGGTTCTTCCCAGGCATGCTGCGATCCGCCCATGACCATGAGCCAATCATAAGTATCCGCTGCTGGAAAAGGCTCCCCTCGAAAGATTTCGGTTTTAGAAAGGGAATGCCCCCTTTCCCGGGCCCAGGGTTCGATATTGGTCGGAGAGTGTCCGGGATCGTGTTCAATTAAATGAATCTTCATATTCCTATTTTCACCCTGGCCTCCGGCTTCACTAGGCCGGAAAACGATGGGATGCGAATCCTTTTAGTTATTATCAAAGGATAAGGAAATAAATTCAAGTTTTTTTCGAAGAAGGGTTTCGAGAAACCACCCTTCCGGCTAACAAATTAATATTATTAAGAATTTAGAAAAAAGTTCAACAAGTCAAAATTAAACCATTTTTAGCTTGACATTTACCATGAAAGAAAAATAAAATCCAATTAAAAAAATGTTATGAACATTTCAATTTCAAAAAGGCAACCGATAGACGAAGGCAAGGAAAGGGGGAATCGTGGAGCTAGATGAAATTAAAGAGAAAATAAATGTGCATCACATCGACACCCTTCGAATTGATTTTCCGGATTTGTTCGGAATCTGCCGCAGTAAACTGGTTCCCGCCCGGCGGCTGGAAGAGGTCCTCCACGAGGGCATCAACTTCGCCCAGGCCATCTATGCTATCGATCTGGCCAACGATGTGGCCATGGGGACCGGTATGGGGCCGGAAATCGAATGGCGTGATATGACCCTGATCCCCGATCCCCACACCTTTGCCGTATTGCCCCACCTGGAGGGGACCGCCCGTTTCATCGCCAGTGCCCAGCGGGATGGAGTGCCCCACCCGGTCGATCCCCGAAACGTACTCCAGGGGATCTTAAAAAAATACGAGGAAAAAAATTTAAGGCCGGTGGCCGCCACCGAGCTGGAATTTTTTGTCTTCAATCTGGACGCCGCCGGGGTGGGCGGGCCGTATAACCCCAACCTTTCCAACGTCTATACGGCCAATCCCCGCGTGGATCGTCTCGGACTCCTGAGAAAGTTGCAAAATACCTTTTTGGACCTGGGGGTGGAGATCATCTACTCCAACCACGAGTTTTTCCCCGGACAGTTCGAGATCAACTGGAAGTACGCTCAGGCCATGGATGTGGCCGATCAGACCTTTACCTTTAAATATGTTTGCAAAGAAATTGCTTTTCAAAATGATCTGCTGTTGACCTTCATGTCCCGTCCCAAGACCGAAAGCGGAGGAAACGGTTTTCATATCCATCTTTCGTTAAGCGATCCGGTTTCGCGGAAAAACCTGTTCCACGATCCCGAGAGCAAAGCCTGGGGGATGTCTGACCTGATGCGCTATTTTCTGGGGGGGTTGATGGCCCATGCCAAAGGGATGTCGGCCCTGTTGGCCCCCACGATCAATTCCTATAAGCGGTACGTGCCCAACGCCTTCGCCCCCTATTTTATCGTCTGGGGCCTGGATAATCGGACAGTCTACTGCCGGGTCCCCGGCGAACGAGGGCCGGCGACCCGGATCGAAAACCGCGCCCCCTGCGCCTCGGCCAATCCCTATTTGGTTTATGCCGCGGCCTTTGCCGCCGGCCTGGACGGGATTGAAAACAAAATAGATCCGGGCCAGCCCATTGAAGGGGATATCTACGGGGCCGAACCGGGCACCTATCCCACTGTTCCCCTTTATCTCCGGGATGCCCTGGCCGAGTTGAAGGCCGATAAGACCCTCTGTACGGCCTTGGGGCCTGAACTGATCCAGGCCTTTGTGGCCGTTAAAGAGCATGAGCTTGAACGGTTTCGCAAGGCCGTAACCGACTGGGAGTTCAATGAGTATTCCTTTCATTTTTAACAGCGGAGAGGTCGAACTCGTTTTTTTGCCGAGATAGGCCTGCCCAAGGGAAAAGGAGACCTATTATGTGCGGGATCGCTGGAATCATCGGAAAAAATTCCCCCACCCTGGGGCAGGACCTGATCAATATGCTCAAAGAACTGGTCCACCGGGGCCGAGACGCTACCGGCCTGGCCGTGTACGAAAACAGGAAGGATATCCAGGTCAGGGTTGCCCTGACCGATCCCTGTTACGAAAAGGATCTGGAGGAAATTTTAGCCCTTTTCGGCCGGGTCAGGAAGGCCCGCAGTTATCATGGGGAGGGGGTCTTTCACTTTTATGAGGGCTCCATCGATATGGATTCCTCCCAGATTTCCCGACTCCATTGGGATATCGATACCCACCCCAATCTGTGTGTCCATTCGCTGGGAGAACACCTGAAGATCTATAAAGATCAGGGATCGGCCGAGGATTTACAGCGCGCACACGATATCCGGGTGGGTCCCTGCACCCATGGCATCGGTCATGTGCGCCTGGCCACCGAAACGGTTGAAAACATCAATTTCGCCCACCCCTTTATTTCTTGTCTGGTTCCGGAATTAGCCATCGTTCACAACGGACAATTCACCAACTACTTCAACATGAGAAGGAGTCTGGAAAATAAAGGGGTGCGCTTTAAAACCAATAATGATTCCGAATTGGCCGCTCATTATCTGGCCTTTCAAATGAAAGAAAAAGGCCAGGACCTCGAGGGGGCCATGGTCCAGGCCCTGGATGCCTTTGACGGCGTTTTTACCATCCTGGCCAGTACCCGAAACCAAATCGGGGCCTTCAGGGACCGGTTGGGATTCAAGCCGGTCCTCTTTTTTGAACGGGAAGATGGGACTGTCCTCTTTGGATCGGAGCAGATCTGCTTAACCCCTATCGTCTCTGATGTCTATGCCACGGAAATGGAACCAGGAGGTGTGAAGGTATGGTCCGTATAGATATCGCCGGCATGAGCAGTCGGGATGTAAATCGAAAGCTCAAAGAGGTTATTCAACAGGATCAGGAAATCATCATTGAAAATCCCCATTCGGTCCACAATTTCGCCACGGCCCTGAAGGGGGAAGGCACCATCGCCGTTCAGGGGAGCACGGGCTTTTATACCGGGGGTTTTTTGGAAGGCCCTACCCTGAAGATAAAGGGAAATACCGGCTGGTACACCGGGGACAACATGAAGGCCGGCGAGATCATTATCGAGATGAATACAGGCAGCAACTGCGGTCCCTCTATGTTGGGGGGCACCATCCTGGTAAAAGGCAACAGCGGCAGCCGGGCCGGCCTGGGGATGAAGGGGGGCAATCTGATTATTTTGGGAAACGTGGGGCGCTGGACCGGTTATATGACCCTGGGAGGGCGGATCATAGTCCTGGGGGAAATGGGACCGGTCATCGGGGAGTCCATGTACAACGGGGTCATTCACATCCTGGACCCTGCCGCGGAAGAAAAATTGGGAGGAAATGCCTCCCTCATTCCCATTTCCGATGACGAGAAACGGGCCGTGGAAAGCCTTTTCAAGAAATACGGCCTGGAGCAGGGGGTGGAAAATTTCCGGAGCGTGGTCCCCAAGGTCCTGGGCCGCCATGAATATTTCCTGTTTAAACCCACACACCAGCAAGCGGGGTCGTAGCCATGTCAGATGAAAAATTATATCAGGAACAGTACGTGGAACAGGGGAAGGCACCTAAACCCAAAGATGTGCAGCGCGGGGTCTGGAATGCCGAGACCGTGGCCGAGGTCAAGTACAAGGCCTTTACCGGAAAGCACCGCATCCGGGGCTGTGGCTCCACCTCCCGCTATCCCAACTTCGATGACCTGCTGATCCTGGCGGCCCAGCTTTCCCGTCTGTCCGTGGACACCTATCGTGAAGAATGCGTTACCCGGACGGTCTTAGGCGCCCGATACGCCAAAAAACCCCTGGTTCTTGAGACCCCCATTATGATTTCCGGTATGTCTTACGGGGCCTTGAGTAAAGAGGCCAAGATTGCCCTGGCCAAATCCACCCAGCTGGTGGGGAACTCCATTAACAACGGCGAAGGGGGGTTGCTGCCCGAGGAGCGGCAGAATTCCTATAAACAGGTGGTACAGATCACCCCCAGCCGGATGGGTTTTTCCCTGGCCAACATCGAAGCCGCCGACGCCCTGGAACTGATTACCGGTATCGGGGCCAAACCCGGCCTGTCAGGACACCTCATGGGCAGCAAGATCACCAAGGAGATTGCCCAATTCCGGCAACTGCCGGAGGGGATCGATCTGCACAGCCATCCCCGTCACGGGGATATCTTCGGGGCCGATGACATGGTCCTGAAGATTCAGGAACTCCGGGATGTCACCGATTACCAGATCCCCATCTTTATCAAAATGGCCGCGGGACGGGTCCGCGAAGATGTAAAAATAGCCGTCAAAACCGGTGCCGACGGCGTCGTCATCGACGGCTCCGAGGGAGGCACCGGAGCAGCCCCGGTCATGGCCTCCAAACATTTAGGGATCCCTACCCTTCCGGCCTTGATACAGGCCGTCCGGGCCCTGGAGGAAATGGGGGTCAAGGACGAAGTCAGTCTGATCGTCTCCGGGGGAATCAAGGACGGGGCCGACGTGGCCAAGGCCCTGGCTTTAGGGGCCAATGCCGTGGCCATTGGTACCGGGGCCATGGTGGCCATGGGATGCGTGGTCTGCCTCAAGTGCCATGAAGGGAAATGTCCATTTGGCATCGGGACTCAGGACCCGGAATTGAGGAAAAACCTCGACATCGATGCGGCGGCCTTGCGGGTGGCCAACTATGTAAAAGCCATGACCTACGAAACCGTTCTTTTGGCCAAGGCCACGGGAAAGACCAAATTGGCCAACCTGGAGAGGGAAGACATCCGCTCCCTCACCCTGGAGGCCTGTGCCATGACCGGCATCCCCCTGGTGGGAACCAACTTCACCTTTACCGAAAGGTTTGGGTTTTGTTAAGCACCCTATTTCGTGTTAAACCTTCATGTCCAGGAGGGTGCTTTGAACCAGAAAAAAAGCGAATGTCGAATATCGAATATCGAATAATGAATGTCGAAGGAAGGCTTTTAAATTCCTAAATCTGAAATCCGAAATCCGAAATCTGAAATCCGAAATTGGAAAGTGTCATGCGTATTCAGGAACATCCCATTTTAGGAAAATTTGAAAAAGGTCAAAAGGTCCAGTTTCATTTTGAAGAAAAAATTATGGAGGGTTTCGAAGGAGAACCCATCGCCATGGCCCTCCGGAGCAACGGGATCTTGATCCATCGCTATACCCCCAAAAGAAATGAACCCCGGGGGATGTTTTGCGCCATCGGACGGTGCACCGATTGTATCATGGTCGTGGACGGCGTGCCCAATGTGCGGACCTGTGTCGTTCCCCTAAAGGCCGGCATGGCGGTTCGAATCCAGGTTGGCAAAGGGCCGGACCTTTTACCGGTGAAACTATGAGACGCTATGAAATGATCTGTGTCGGGGCCGGCCCGGCCGGTCTTTCGGCCGCTATTGAAGCGGCCCGCTGCGGCGTGGACGTGGTGGTTTTTGATGAAAACGAGCGTCCGGGGGGCCAGCTCTTTAAACAGATCCATAAATTTTTCGGTTCCCGGGAACATCACGCCCAGGAGCGGGGTTTCCATATCGGCCAGGGCCTTTTGGACGAAGCCCGCCGGCTCGGGGTGGAAGTGGCCCTCAAAGCCACCGTCCTGGGGATCTATGAGAATAAGACCATGAATGTCTGGTGTAAGGATAAGATCGAAGAGGTCAAGGCCGAACGGATTCTGGTGGCCACCGGCGCCTCGGAGAACATGATCCCCTTCCCGGGCTGGACCCTTCCCGGTGTAATCGGGGCCGGTGCGGCCCAGACCATGGCCAATATCCACGGGGTGCGACCGGGGAATAAAATTCTCATGGTGGGCTCCGGCAACGTGGGGGTGGTGGTCAGCTTTCAGCTCCTTCAGGCCGGATGCCAGGTAGTGGCGGTTATCGACGCCGCACCCGAGATCGGGGGTTACGGGGTCCATGCGGCCAAGGTGGCCAGATTTGGCGTCCCCTTCTTTATGTCCCATACCATCAAAGAGGCCCAGGGGAAAAACCAGGTAGAAGGGGCCGTTATCGTCGAAGTGGATCCATCATGGAAACCGATGGCCGGAACCGAAAAACACCTGGAGGTGGACACCATCTGCATTGCCGTGGGCCTCAATCCCATGACCCAGCTCCTGCGCATGGCCAAATGTAAAATGGCCAACCTTCCGGCCCTGGGGGGAAATGTACCGGCTCATAATTTGAACCAGGAAACCTCTATTCCGGGGATTTATGTGGCCGGTGATGTTTCCGGCATCGAGGAAGCCAGCACGGCCATTATTGAGGGCCGGATTGCCGGTCTGGCCATTGCCCATAGTCTGGGATACCTTGACACTTCGGCCTTTGAATCTCAGCGGAGCCAGCAGTTAGAGAGTATGGCCGGGTTACGTAGCGGCCCGTACGGGGAGACCCGCAAAGAAAATAAAAACACAGTATATGCCCTTATGCAAGGATGAAGGCTATGGCTCACGGATTATCCCAAACAGGCTTTCTTTCAGAAGAAGAATTAGGGGCCGGTCCCGGGGTCCCTTCCGAGGAAAGACGTCGGAAAGGACCGGTGGCGGTCATCGAATGTACCGAGCATATCCCTTGCAATCCCTGCGAGGCCAGTTGCCGGGTGGAGGCCATTTCGGTCGGGCAGGATATAACCAACCTGCCCCGGCTGGAGGGGGAAAAATGTATCGGCTGTCAATCCTGTATCCCCATCTGCCCGGGTCAGGCCATCTTTGTGGTGGACGAGAGCCTCCCGGAGGATCGCGCCGCGGTAAGCCTGCCCTATGAATTTCTACCCTTACCGGAAAAGGGAGAAACGGTTTTGGCCCTGGATCGGTCCGGGACCGTATTAGGGGATGCACAGGTAGCGGCGGTCCGGAAAAGCGAGAAAATGGATCAGACCGCCGTGGTGACCATTGAAGTGCCGAAAGCCTGGTCCATGAAGGCCAGGGCCTTTAAATTTAAAAGATAAATAAAAGCAGGAGGTAAGAAAACATGGCTGAACAAGCATTAGGTATGGTTGAAACTAAAGGATTGGTCGGAGCCATCGAGGCGGCCGACGCGATGGTCAAAGCGGCCAACGTCAAGATGGTCGGTAAAGAACATGTGGGCGGCGGTTTGGTGACCATATTTGTCCGGGGGGACGTGGGAGCGGTCAAAGCGGCCACCGATGCCGGCGGGGCCGCGGCCAAAAGGGTCGGAGAACTCCTGTCTGTGCATGTCATTCCCAGACCCCACGGCGATATCGAGTTCATTATTCCCAAGGCCGAGAAATAACGCCGGGAAATAAAGGTTAACCATGGCGTTGAATATCCAGTTTATTACCCACCCCGGTCCGGGGGTAATTGACATCCTCATGACCCGCATGGGTTCGGCCGGCAAGAAGACGCTGGACATCCTCAGCTTCAGTGCCGTGGGATTGGTCCAGGGGAGGCTGGTGGATATGATCGCCGCGGCCGACATTGCCGAAAAGGCCGCTGAGGTCCACGTGGTCGACCTCAAAGGAAGCTGTCCCCAGCACCTGACCATGATCGGGATATTCGGGGAGATTGCCGCCGTTAAGGCCAGTCTGGAGGCCATTCAAGCCCAGGACGGATTGGGATAATCCCTTTCGGGGCCTGTTTCCGTAATTAAAAAGTATAGGAATTTCCATTTTGGACGCCGATGAACGCAGATTGACAGGATAAAATAGAATAATTATCTGCGAGTATCGGCGAAAATCTGCGTCCTAATTCAAAAAGGATTCGGCCTGGATCAGAATATCCGGTTATCGGGAAGGGTTTTATGAAAATCGCGCGAGTAGTGGGAAACGTTTGGTCCACCAAAAAAAATGACAAGATCCACGCCCTGAGGCTCCTCTTTGTACAACCTTTGGGCAAGGGACTGATGCCGGCCGGCGATATCCTGGTGGCGGCAGATGAAATCGGGGCGGGTATTGGAGAACTGGTCCTTGTCACCCAGGGCAGCCCGGCCATGCAGGCCTTTAACAAAGAGGAATTGATCCCCGTGGATGCCGCAGTGGTGGGGATTGTGGACAGCCTGGAGATGCCCAAGGATCAGAAAAAATCAGGTCAATCATGAGCCAGGGGATTATCGACCGGGTAAAGGAAGCCGGGGTAGTTGGTGCCGGAGGGGCCGGTTTTCCTACCCACGTCAAATTACAGGCCCGGGTGGAACGGGTCCTGGGCAACGGGGCCTCCTGTGAGCCGCTGCTGATGAGTGATCCCTATCTGGTTGAGCATGAAGCCGATCGCCTCCTTCGGGGTCTCCGCCTGGTCATGGAGTGCACCGGGGCCGTTCAGGGGACCCTCTGTTTAAAGGGGAAGCACCGGGAGGCCATGGCCGCGGCCCGGGAGAAGGCCGGCAAAGGGCCTTTCCAGGGGATCGATGTTTTTGAATTGGGCGACTTTTATCCGGCCGGGGATGAGCAGGTCCTGGTCTATGAGGTCATGAAAAGGGTGGTCCCCGAGGGGGGGCTTCCACTTCAGGTCGGGGCCGTAGTCAGTAACGTAGAGTCCCTTTTGAATATTGCCCGGGCCGTGGATGAAAAAAAACCTGTGGTAGACCGGTACCTGACCGTTGGGGGAGAAGTGGCCCGGCCGTGCATCCTGAAAGTGCCCATCGGCCTTTCCGTAGGGGAGGTTATCGACCTGGCCGGGGGAGCCTTGATCACGGATTATAAAGTCGTCCTGGGCGGACCCATGATGGGCCAGGTGGTCTCGGACCTGACTGCGCCGGTAACCAAGACGACCAGCGGGGTTTTGGTCCTGGCCCCGGATCACCCGGTGGTGGCCGATAAAATCAAGGACCCGGACCGGCTTCGGAACATCACCCGCCTGGTCTGCTGTCAATGTTCCCGCTGTACGGATCTATGCCCCCGGAGCCTGTTAGGACACACATTGGCCCCTCACAAAATTATGCGACAATTAGGCGCTGCTCCAGCGGCACTGGAGGTCCAGAAGGATACCCTGATCTGCTCAGAGTGCGGGGTGTGCGAGAAATATGCCTGCCCTATGATGATCTCTCCCAGGGAAGTGAATGCCCAGATCAAAAGAAGTTTGCTGGCCCAGGGCATAAAGCGTTCTCCGAAACGGGAGGCCTACCATCCCTCGGCCTTTAGGGAAGGACGGAAGATCCCTACCAAACGGCTGATGGAACGGCTGCAGATCGGGCGCTATGATGTGCATCCAAATTTATTCCCCTTGGAAATCCGGATAGACCAGGTCAGGATTCCCCTGAAACAACACCTGGGGGCCCCGGCCGTGCCGGTGGTCAAACCCGGCGACCGGGTTAAAAAAGGGGACCTGATAGGCGAGATCCCGGAAAAGGCCCTGGGAGCCAGGATCCATGCCAGTCTGAGTGGGGTGGTCGTTTCGGTCGGGGAAGAGGTCGTTATCAAACAGGTGAGCCCCGGAGGGCGCTGAAAAGCATGAAAAATTCGATGAAAATTATTACGCCGAACGCTCAACGACGAACGGTATTTTCTCATTAAAGGATAGACCATGGATTTCAAAGCCATAGGACTGATTGAACTCAACAGCGTGGCCAAAGGGATCCACTCCGCCGATGAAATGATCAAGGCGGCCAGCGTGGAACTCATCATGGCCCGTCCGGTCTGCCCCGGCCGCTATCTGGCCATGATCGCCGGGGATGTGGGTTCGGTCCAGAACTCAGTAGCGGTGGGCAAAGAAACGGCCGGTGAATTCCTGGTGGATTCTTTTGTTATTCCCAATGTGCACCCGAGCATTTTTCCGGCCCTCAGTTGTGCGACCCCGATTCCCCGAATAGGCGCCCTGGGGATTATAGAAACCTTTTCGTCGGCCTCCTGTATCATGGCGGCCGATGCGGCGGTCAAAGCAGCCGAGGTGGAAATCATCGAGATTCGCTGTGCCACCGGTCTGGCCGGAAAATCCTATGTGACCCTGACCGGGGATGTGGGCTCGGTCCAGGCCGCCGTCAGCGCCGGGTTGGAGGCCCTGGAAGAGGAAGGCTTGATCCTGAGCCATGTGGTCATCCCTTCCTTGAGCCGGGAACTCTATCCCAATTTGATATGATGAAGCCCCTCGACACCCTCAATCGAATCATGAATCGCCCGGAACACTGGGATTTTTCAGGGGCGGGGGAATTATGGGCTGGTGTGGACCTGGGGACCTGTAAGAGCAAGGTCATCGTGGTGGATGAGCAAGGCTTCCCGAGGGCAGCCCTTATGCGGCAATCCGAAGGAATTGGCAGCGGACTGATCATTGACTATCCGGGCACACTCGCCCTGTTGAAGGAATTAATGGCCGAGATCCGAACCCGCAGCCCCCTGCCCATTGAAAAAGGGGCTACCTCCTATCCCCCTCAAACGGAATCCGGAAACATCCATACCACCACCTATATCCTCCAGGGGGCGGGTCTGGAGGTGCTCAATGTCCTTGATGAACCTACAGCCGCCAACCGGGTTCTCAATCTGGAAGACGGGGCGATTGTCGATGTGGGTGGTGGCACTACCGGGGTGGCCCTGATCCAGGACGGCAGGATCATCCGGACCTGCGATGAGGCTACCGGCGGGGTCCACCTTTCCCTGGTCCTGGCCGGACATTTGAAGATCAGCTTTGAACAGGCCGAAAGGATTAAAACCGACCAGGCCCGGCAACAGGAATGCCTGCCCATCGTCCGTCCGGTGATTGACAAGATCTCCACTATTATCCGCTCAGCCCTGAACGGATTCGGGAATATTAAAAAGATCTGTCTGGTGGGAGGGACCTGCCAATTGGAGGGGTTGACCGAACTGGTAGCCGAGAATCTCGGCCTGGAAGTTTTTCGGCCCGAGGCCCCTCAGGGGATAACTCCCTATGGTATCGCCCTTTCCTGTCTGGAAGAAAAAATTATCTTTACATCCTATTCCAAGGCCTCTTGAGGGAGAGGCGAAACCATTATGGTCACGATCACTAAGGAAGAAATCCGGAAGCTGGTCTTGGAAGTCCTCTCTGAATTGAACAGAGGGGGCAAGGCCAGGTCACCTTCTCAAACGCCCCACGGTCCCCGGGTCTTGATCATATTTCAGGCCGGTGTTCGTCGTTTGGAAGATGCCTTGAAACAGTTGCCTGCCCTGGAAGCCGCGGCCGGCTGGTCCGGGGTCTATACCGCTCCCTCGGCCCGTTCTTGGGTCTGCGGGTCTGATGTGCGCAATCGCGCCGGGACCCCGTGTATCCTGGACACGGTTAAACCGGAAGGTCTGGAAAAGGTGTTGGCCCGGGCCGATTGGCTGGTACTGCCCACCTTATGCCTGACGGTGGCTTCCAAGGTGGCCCATCTGAGCTGTGATGACCCGGAATCCCGGCTGGTTTTTTCGGCCTTGATCCAGGGCAAAAAAGTGCTGGCCTGCCGGGACGGTTTTATGGTCTGCGACCTGCTGGTCAATCAAGCGATAAAAGAGGAAATCGAGAACCAATTAAAAAAGTTGGAACGTTTTGGGATGACCTTTTGCCCGACCCATCAGTTGGCGGAGACCTTTGTACGCTTGACAACGGGAAACCCTTTACCCGGATCGACAAGTCCTTCCGAGGTTTCAGAAGAAAAAAATGCTCCTGGGCTGGAGTTGATCACAGCCAAGGAGGTCCGTTTGGCTGCTGAGGGGCAGAAGAAGGTCATCAGACTGGTCCCTGGGGGTCTCATCACCCCCTTGGCCCGGGATTTAATCAAAGAACTCGGGATCGTTGTTGATGAGACATGAGTCCTATTCAAAAATGTTTGAAATTTTTCTGTTGCGCGTTGCGCGTTAAGAGTGGTCTAAAAAAATTTATACTTTCTCAACCCGCAATCCGTAACATCAGAATCTATCGTTATAAGGAGATTCGTCCATGCCTGAGCTACGTGCCTATTGCCATCTTGACCGCCTGCAGCCTCAATTTGCCTCCCTGTTTGCCTGCCGATGCCGGGGATTTCTTCCGGTGGAGGGAATGGCCTCCCTTTTTGTGGAAGTAGTGCCGGGCATCGAAATTAACCGTCTGACCGACATTGCTCTCAAAGTGACCAACGCCCGGCCAGGAGAAATGATTGTGGAAAGAAGATACGGCATGCTGGAAATTCACTCCTTTGATCAGGAAGAAGTCCTCCATGCCGGGCGGATGATCTTGGATGAAATCGGGCTCAAGGAAGAAGACCGGCTGTCTCCTAAAATCCTGGCCACCAGTATTGTCAACAAAATCGATCCCTACCAGGCGGTCATTATCAACCGGAACAGCCGGGGTATGCTCATATTAGGGAACGATGATGTTTATCTGCTGGAAGTGACCCCGGCGGCCTATTCTTCGATCGCTGCCAATGAAGCGGAAAAACACTGTAATGTGCGCCTGGTCGATATTTCCTTTTTTGGTGCCGCCGGACGGCTCTACTTAGCCGGGACGGAATCGGAAGTTCTGGCCGCGGCCAGTAAGGTGGTGGAGACCCTCTCCGGCCTTAAAGGCCGCAAAGAATGAGGATTATCGGTCCATGAAGGCCCAACGATCCAGTGATTACGATAGGAAGTTATTCGCAGGAGAAAACCATGGCACCTGATTTCATATTCTACCAGGACATAGAAGAGATCGTCCGACAAGGTAAAAAGACGATAGAGGTTGGAGAAGAAGTTCGTCTTTCGGCCGCGGCCCTGGATTTAATCCGGGAACATCACATCGAGATTATTTATAAGCCCCTATCCGAGGCCCCTTCTGATAAGGATCAATCATCGGACGGACCCGGCAAACAGGAGGCAACCTCTCAAAGGCCGGAAAAAGAGAGGGAGGCCCGGACCTCATCACCTGATCCAACCGTTGAACCTTCCACAGACACGGCCATGGCCGAAGAAGAAGTTGATCGGATTGTCAATCTGGTCATTGAGCGTTTTAAAAAACTCAAAGGGCTGGAGGGTCTTCCCAGGCAGGAGGGAAAAGTCTCTGCAACGGCTGACGACGACGATCTGGTCATCTGCCGTTGCGAAGAGATCACTAAAGGAGAGATCAAAGAAGCCATTCGAAATGGACTTAAGACCGTAAGCGGGATTAAACGAATTACCCGGGCCGGCATGGGATTATGTCAGGGTCAGACTTGTGAGCGATTGGTGACCCAAATCCTGGCTCGTGAGTTGGGCCAGACACCCGCTGCCCTGGAGCCGATGACGGCCCGGGCCCCGGTGAGACCCCTGCCCCTGTCGGTTTTGGCTACGGGATAAGGAAGTCCTGGGATTTGGATCGAAAAAAGAATATCGAACATTGAATTTCGTAGTTTTTTCCTTCCTTCGACATTCAGTATTCGATATTCGATATTCGATATTCGATATTCGGTTTTTCATCCTTCGTGGTGCCTGTCGAAAGCGTCCATGAGGGCTTGATTCGAAAATAGGATTTGTTTTATGTGGCACAGCCGCCCTCGGCTGTTTCCACTAATAATTCAGGAGATAAGATGCCAAATACAGCCGATGTGGTAATTATAGGCGGAGGGGTTATGGGATGTGCGCTGGCCTATAACCTGGCCAAAGAAGGCCTTAAACCCGTGGTGATTGAAAAGTCGGATATCGGCGGCGAGGCCTCGGGCAGTAATGGCGGTGGGGTCCGGCAGTCGGCCAGGAACCTTAAAGAAATGCCCCTGGCCATGGAGAGCATCCGTTTATTCGGTCATCTTCACGAAGAACTGGAAATGGATGTGGAATATGTGCGGGGGGGAAACCTCCGCCTCTGCACCAGCGAAGAGGACCTGGTGACCATGCGGAAATCGGTGGAGAATCAGAAGACGGCCGGGCTGGAACTGGAGATGATCGACCGTCAGCAGGTCCTTGATCTTAACCCTTTCGTAGGGGAAAGGGTAGTCGGGGCCACTTATTGCCCTACCGACGGCCACGCCAATCCTTTTTTGGTCACCTACGGTTTTTTTCTAAAGGCCAAACGTCTCGGGGCCCGGTTTTTTACCCAGGAGAAAGCGGTTGATATCAAGCTTAAAAAAAACAGGGTTACCCAGGTGGTTACCAATAGGCAAGTCTTCGATACCGATCTGGTCGTCAACGCCGCCGGGATCGGCGGACGGAAGATCGCCAATCTGGTGGGTTTGGATTATCCTATGAAACCGGTCTTCACCGAGGCCCTGATTACCGAACCCTATCCCCCTCTTTTTAAACAGATGCTCGGTCATGCCCGGGGTCTTTTTTACGGACGACAGACCCTTCACGGCTCTTTCTTTTGGGGGGGATTTGTGGGGACGGAGAACTTCATCTATCGGGAAGGAAAACCCCTTTTTAACTTTATCGGGCCGGCCATTTCCCGGATGGTCCTGGACTATTTTCCGGTCCTCAAGAATTTGCAGGTCATTCGTATGTGGTCCGGACTGATTGACCAGATGTCGGATGGGATTCCTGTCTTAGGGATGACCAGCGAGGTGCCGGGCTTTGTCTTCTGTACCGGTTTCAGTGGTCATGGATTT
>JACRBX010000227.1 GCA_016219225.1 Deltaproteobacteria bacterium | reverse complement strand
TTGTTGGCGGCGATTGATCTCATCCTGTATTGGCGTGCTTCCCAGAAAATATTCATAAGCCGCGGCGGTAATCACAAACCCTTCCGGCACCGGTAGACCTACCCGATTCTTGACCTCCCCCAGGTTGGCCATTTTATTCCCTGCCAGGTCGGCCAGGTGACGGTCTACCGCCTGAAGTGGAAGCACCCAGTCCCCCTGGGCCGGTTTTTTCTTCTTCTTTAACTCCCGGTCGATCTTGGCCCAAATACCGTCAAAGACCGTCAAAAGGGCTTCGTGTTGATTGGCAGTAATCTCATTAAGGCTTTGGATGATTTTAAAAAGATTAACGGAAAGGGCCGTGCAATGGCCACGGACAAAGGCCATCCCAAAACCGTTGCGGTCTTCCAGTGCCTGTTCCATTTCGTTGATAATTTCCAAGACTTTATCATTCAGGCTGAGGAGGGTTTTGAAATTCAAATAGCGTCGGGTAAAGGCCAGGCGAATTTCGTCCCGTGCCTTTTCGGCCTCCCGGAGCTTTCCCTCCCGCCGTTTTTTAAATAACTGCTTCAAATCGAACATCAGGATGTCCTAAATGACCAATTTTATCATCAACAAAATCACCACTCCAAAAGCAATAAAGGCAAAGAGTTGCCGCACCTTGGGATGGGTGGTCCTTTTGGCTAAAAGGCCGCCGATTTGATTGCCCAGACTACTGGTTATTAAAAGAACGGCCACCAGGATAAGGTCGATGTTGCCTTGAAAGGAATGGCTCAAGGTTCCATAACCCATGGAAAAAATACTTTCGAAGAGATCCGTTCCGATAGCCACCACCATGGGACAGCCGATCACATAGATCAAGGCCGGCATTCGGATAAAACCGCCTCCTGACCCCAGAAACCCGACCAGCAGACCGGTGGCCATTCCCACGCCCAGGATCACCCACAGAGAAATGGCCTCTATGCCGGAGGCCGGAAGCCCAATCATGGGCGGCAGATGGATATGCTGAAGCCTGGCGGTCACTGCCGGTTGGTAGGCGGAAAGAAGGCCCTCACCCACTGCTTCCTGTTGAGAGGCCCTGGCTTCCCGATAGACGATCATTCCGATCCAAAGCAAAAGGGCACTGTAAACCAGACTCAGGACCAGGGATAGATAACGGATGGATAGCCCCAGGAGGTTGAAGCTCCCGGCCTGTTTAAAGAATTCCAGAATCCGCACCCCCCCCTCGACCCCGATAATCGTTCCGATCAACATCCAGCCCCCGAGTTTAAAATCGATGCTGCTCATTCTTTTAAATCGGAGGATATTTAACGTAGAGGTCCCCATCATCTGACAGAGGTCGCTGCCCACGGCTACATTGTAAGGGACATTAAACAAAGCATTCAGCAAAGGAGACATCAGTAACCGCCCCCCTACACCGAAAAAACCGGTCAGGCCTCCGACCAGGAAGCCCAATATAATCAGACCGATAAGGCTCGGGTGGATTTCAACACCTTGAAGGTGCGCCCAATAGACGGCTACCGGAAAAAGAGGTTGTGACCCGTCCATGGTCAGCGTCTTTCTCCCAACAGATGAACCCATCCTTTTTCAATTAACCGGTTGATCCAGTTCAGAAGAATCCCCAACAGGATAGGGATGGTCAGGTTCAGAAGAACATAGAGGGGTTGGATTTGAAAGCCGGATTTCTGGGGAGCGGCCCCAATGGCAATTTTGATCAGGTATTCCAAGCCTTCCATAATAGCCCTTTTTTATATTGAAGATAGAGGGATAATAAAGTAAAAATAAGGTTTCTTCAAGTTTCAAAAAATTCCGTTTTAAGCAATATTAGGATAGAGTCCTGTTATGAAAAGCTGGTTTAAAAAAATCATCCAATCGGAATCCAGATCAAAAGCCGCCTTACTTGAAAATTTTCGCACTATTTACGGCTATTATCAAACCCTTCTCAATGCCCGGGAAAAGGCCCTGGAAATAGTCCAGGGGACTTATCCGGAAAGATTCCAGGATCTCTCCCCACTCATCGGATCGATTATCGAGTCCTTGAACCGGATCTCCAACCAATGCTCCCTGGATCTGGTAAAAAAATTTCAAGCCATTCAAGACTTCCTCCAGAAAGATCCTTTGGCAAAACCGGATAGCCTTATTGCCCCAACCTTCTTTTTTGAGGCCGGGTGGCCTAAGCCGAAGCCTTTTACGGTCAAGGGATTTCATGGTCTTGAGGACCTTTTCCGCTATGTCCATGAACTGGCTATTGAAGAAATGTTTGACCTCCTGGACCGCTATGATCCGAGCTGGTCCAGGGCGACAAAGGTCCAATCCGGTCTGCCGATTAATCTTCATGTCATTGACCTGGGTGGCGGGTTGTTTTCCGGGAATGAAAAAAAGATGGTTCGAAGGGAGGAGATCCTCTCCGAACCCCTTTTGGCCATGTTCAAAGGCATGTATCATCCGGGCATCACCTGGTCCGGCCCTATCGGAGTCAATTTGAAAGGCCTGATGGTGATTATGGCTCAAAGTACCAGCCGCCCTGAGGAGGATTTCTGGGATAAGACCTATGCCTTGCTGACCGGAGAATATATGAATTACAATTCGCGCCTGGGATACCATTATACATCAGTGGATGCCTATGTCTGCGACCACCCGGAAAATAACCATATCCGGTTTATGTTTAAAGGCGGGGCGGCCGATGATGTCCGGCGGGCCCGCAGGGCCCGCTTTATCGGACTTGTTTTGGAAAATATGGACTTTGAAGTGGTCGTCCAAAAAGACCTGGTCCATGGACGGTTCCTTCATCAAGACCGCGCCTCGACTGAAAAGAACTTAGACCTCATCGGACGCTTAATGGGCTGTTCCCGTCAGCGGGACATGGTGATGAATGATGAATCGGTTGTCTCCTGGCACACCCAAGCCTTTCTCCGTGGGAACTACGGTTTCGATCCCGGGAAATAGGTTTAAGGTGCAAGGTCTACAAACCTTGGACCTTATTTTATGCCGCCTTGGCCACCAGCACCGAACAAGGGGCGTGAGAGATGATCTTCATGGCCGTACCCCCCAGACTGAAACGGCCGGTGGCCCCCATTCCCCGGCTGCCGATAACAATCAAATCCATTTTTTCTTCCTCGGCGGTCTTGACGATTTCATCGGCTATGGCCCCGGAACTGACAATCATAGCCTTTGGGGTTATCCCACTGGACTGAAATAATTCTTTGGCCTTGGACAGGGCCTGCTCGGCCTGTTGACTCAGCTTACCTTCCAGGGAATCCCGGGCCCTGGCTGAAATTTCCAGGTCGATATCCGGATAGAGGGGTATTACCGCCAGAAGGGTTACAGCGCCTCCCTGGGCCTTGATCATATCAAAGGCTATCTTGACCCCTTCCCCGGAATCCTTGGAACCATCAATGGCCACCAATATCTTCATCGATCTCTCCTTGTTAAGGTATAAGGTGTAAGGTAAAAGGTTCAAGGTAAAACCAAAACCCCAAACCTTGGACCTTGGGCCTTGCACCTTATACCTGAATTTATTACACCTCTTTCTTCACCTTGGCCTTTTTCATAGTCAACCCTACCCCATCAAAAAGATAGAAGATGGCATAGCCCCACCACATGGTATAAAAGACATAAAAAGCCAGGAGGAAGATCATGATACCGGCCCGGTCAGCCACCCTTTGCGGCTCGATGGTATAAAAGTTATAAGCCGGTTCGATTCCTTTTTTACTTATCTCGGAAATATGGTTGGCTTCCTCTATCTTGAGGTTCTTTTTAAAAAATTTATCCATCTTGGACAAAGCGGTCCACCAGCTTTTCATGACTTCTTGTCCATCAAAACCATAAGAGGCCATGACCTCCTTCCCCTGGTTATGAAACATAAGGTCCGAGTCTTTTAAAATCAGGGCCATGGTCTTGCCCATATCCCCGTCGATCTTTAAATTGTTCCCCTGGACTTCGACCTTACAACCCCCGGCCGTAAATAGCTTGGCGATCTGTTCGGCTTCCTTGGGTTTCTCGATATTAATTTGAACGGTAAAGGGTTTCCCCTCAAACTTTTTATTGGCTTCCTTCAACTTGGGGATGAAATAGGAGGAGCCTTTGGAGAGCTTGTTAAAAAGGTCATCGGCATAATCAAGCCCGTTCATGCCGCTGCCGTAAATCGGAGAAAAGATTAAAATCAAGACCCCAATAAAGGAAAGGGCCAAAAACATCCCCATGGTGAAAGGTCCTTTATTTTTGATCGCCATGGCCTTATCCCTCCCTCAATACCTTAAGATTTCCAAAAAACTTGCTCATGACCCAGAGGCCGAAAAAACCGACCACTACCCAGAAAATAATGGCCCCGACGAAATCTATCGTACCGGTGACGGATTTAGGAAGGTTGATGATTTCCATTTCCGTCAACTTCTTAGGCAAGGTGGCCGCCCGGTTGATGAAACCGGCCAGTATGGAAACGGCATAAAATCCCCGGATATGGATCCCCTTGACCACCTTGGTGGTCAGGGCGCCTACCTGAATGCCGATCAAAGAGCCAATCAGCATGCCCATGGCCAGGGTATAAAAAACATAACCGTAAATGGCATACTGGGCAACGGCGGCCAACCCGGCGGTAAAGATAATCTGGAGGATATCGGTTCCGACCGTGGTCATGGAGGAAACGCCGAATATATAAACAAACATGGGAAAGGTAATGAAGCCGCCCCCACGCCCATCAAAGCGGCCAGCATTCCCACGATTACTCCCCCCAGGGCCACAATCACCCCTGAGATCCTTCGACCGCCTAAGTCCTCATCAAAACCGATCATGGGAGGAATTTTTAAGTTCTGAACTTTAAGGGCCACCCCGGTTACCCCTGATGGGCCGCCATGGGCATCATGGCCCCCACCGGAAGAAGCGGCCGTTTCAGCTTTCGATGATTTTATAAAATCAAAAAGGGCATAAAAACCAAGAAAACCCAGGAGAATGGCATAAATGACACTGATGAAGGTATCACTCAAGAGGGGATCGATATTATAGAGGGCCTTGTTGATATAGCCACCGATAAAGGTCCCCAATCCGGAGCCGACCAGAAAGGCAATGGCCAGTTTTACGGAAACATTGCCTAATTTTTTATGGACGGCCGTCCCCATGATGGCCTTGGCGAAGATATGAAAAAGATCGGTCCCAACGGCCAGAATGCCCTTTACCCCGGCGGCCATTAAGGCCGGGGTGATGATAAATCCCCCTCCGGCCCCGATACAACCGGTAATCAGACCGGCACAGAGCCCTATGGCTATGGAAACCAGAAAAATGGTCGTGGTATAGTGGGCCGGGGCGTAGGCGGTCTTGCTGCCCAGGATATTGGCCCCCTCACAAATCGCCACGGCAAAAATAGGCAAGAGCATACATAGAAGGATCAAAAGCTTTTTTCGATTCCTCAGAATACTCATGGAGACCTCAAAGTCCCATTGGGCATGGGCTATGGCCCCGGCCTTTAAAAATTCAAAGACTTGCCTCCCTACGCTCATAACAAAAGCCTCCTTCTCAATCGAGATTTAGTCTAAGTAGAACCCCATTGTTTTATCAAATAATATGCCAATTAGACAACCTGGAATAATAGGTTTATTTTAAAGGGTTTTTTCTTTTTCCCCTTTCAGACCGGTTAAGAAAAAAGACCCGCTGAGGATACAATGTGTCACCTATTTGATACATATAGAATGGAAGGGCTTTCTTGCCGGGAGGAGTAACCTCTGAGACGAGATCTTCTTGGAAAGCATATTAAACCCTCATGACCCCTTAGGCTACCACGAAGCATGAAAATGCGAATATCGAATATCGAATAATGAATGTCGAAGTAAGGTTGGTTTTGAACTCGTAACCCGTAACTCTATTTTCGTACTAAGCGCTCATACCCGGGTCGGGCACTACGAAGAATGAAAATGTCTTTCGCCGACCCCCAATCCCTGACCCCCGATCCCTGAACGTTATTTTCGAACTAAATGGAGAGCAGGGGCCATTCACCAACATCGGATTGGATTAGCGATAGTTTTTAGACTTGATATCATTTTCCCGCATCAAACGGTGCAGATAAGGTCTCTTAAGCCCACATTCTTTAGCCGCCAAAGAAACATTTCCCCCATATTTGGCCAGCACCCGGCGGATATATTCGATATGAAAATTGTTGATAATATGTTCCTTGGCTTCTTTAAAAGGGGACAGGAAGATATTTTCCTGGATCCTGAAAGGAAAGGAGGAGGGCTGGTCTTCCGGAAACAGATCGGAGATCTGAAGGATATCGGACCAACTTAAAATAATTCCCCGTTCAATGACATTCTCCAATTCTCTGATATTTCCCGGCCAGTCGCGGGTTTTGAGTACCTCCAGGGCCTCCGGGGCGATCCCCTTGATTTCCTTTTGATTGAGCTTGTTATATTTTTCAACGAAAAATTGGGACAGGAGGGGGATATCGTCTTTTCGATCCCTGAGAGGAGGCAGAATAATCTGGATCACATTTAATCGATAAAACAAATCCTCCCGGAATTCCTTTTTATGCACTTTTTCCATCAAGTCCTGATTAGTGGCGGCAATAAACCGGATATCGGCAATCAAGGTTTTAGAGCTCCCCACCGGTTTATATTCCCCTTCCTGAAGAAGGCGCAGCAGTTTGGTTTGCATAACCAAATTTAAATCGCCGATTTCGTCCAGGAATAGAGTCCCGCCGTCCGCCTCTTCCACCAGGCCTTTTTTGTCCCTTATGGCGCCGGTAAAAGAACCCTTCAAATGGCCGAACAGCTCGCTCTCAATCAGAGTTTCCGGGATGGCCGAACAATTGACGGCCACTATATTTCTATTTTTTCTATGGCTGTGGAAATGTATGGTCTTGGCCGCTAATTCTTTTCCGGTACCGGATTCACCGGTGATCAGAATGGTTGCCGAAGTCTGGGCCACCTGCATAATCCTCTGATACACTTTTTCCATGCGGGGGCTGGAGCCGATGAGAAAGGGGAACTTCAATTTTTCCTCCAACTCATTTCTCAAGTTGAGGTTTTCTTTGGTTAAGCGTTGGAAATTAAAGGCCTTGTTGATAGTCAGGAGGATTTCTTCTTTTTTAAAGGGCTTGGTGATATAACTGAAGGCCCCTTTTTGCATAGCCTCAACCGCAGATTCAATGGTTCCATAAGCGGTCAGGATGATAATCGGAATTTGATCGTCTTTTTTTCGGATAATATCGATTAACTCCAGGCCATCCAGGTTTGGCATCCTTAAGTCGGTAATTACCAGATCAAAGGCATTTTCTTCTAATATGTGGGGGACATCTAAAGAATCAGAGGTGGTATCTACTTGATAATTGGTTTTATCCTCAATGATCCTTTTTAACAAGTCTAGCATGTCGGGTTCGTCATCGACAATCAATATTCTTTCGGCCATACTTCTTTCCTAATATACACCACTTATGATAAATGTTTTTGATAAGAGGCACCGATGGTGCCGGAGAATTTCATCCCTCAACGCCGAACTTTGAAAACCGATGGTTATCGGTCAGGCCGAGGGTACGGAAATGATGAAGGTAGTACCCTTAGGTTGGCTTGGAGTGTCCTTGGTCCGGCTTTGGCAGGTGATGGTTCCTCCATAATTTATTATTATACCATAAGTTATGGAAAGTCCCAACCCAATTCCACGGCCTTCTTTTTTGGTGGTAAAAAAGGGATCGAAAATTCTGCCCAGGTGTTCTTTGGGAATTCCCTTACCGTCGTCTCGAAACCCGAGTTCTATCCTTTTCCCAAGATCCTTTTTTAAGGTCCAAATTTCAAGACGTCCGCCGGACGGCATGGCTGTTTTAGCATTATTGATCAGATTCAGGAGGACTTGCTGCCATTTCTGTCCATTCCCGGGGGCCGGGGGCAAATCGGGGAGAAGAGAACATTCCCATAAGATCCCCTGGGCTTTCAGCCCCGGACCCACTACACCCAATAATTTTTCAATTGTACTATTTAACTGGACCTTATCTTCCGAATCACCTCGGGGTCTGGTAAAATTTAATAAATTTTCAATAACTTGCTCGCAATTCTGCCCTTGGCGTTCGATGGTTTTCAGGTCCTTATACATTTGGGTCTCGGGATCAAATTTTTCTAAGATCAAGCTGCAATAACCTAATATAATTCCAATCGGGTTATTGATTTCATGGGCCAGACCGGCGGTCAGGGTTTCTAAAGAAGCCAATTTCTCCGCCTGAATATCCTCGGCCATGGAGCTTATTTCAGCCATGGCCGTAATATTTTCTTTGGAAAAAACCATCCGCAGGTAAAAGAAAAGAAAAAACAATAGAAGAATATACATGATCCCGAATAAAAACAACCAGGGAAGCCCATCGCCCAAAGGTTTAATAAAACCCATCAAAAAAAATAATGGAACCGGAAGGGCTGCTAACAGAAAGATTTTCCAGAATAAAGATTGCAGTTTTTCTATTTTTAATGGAAAGCCCATGGATTCCTTGTCTTGGCTTGCTTTTTTATCCGAATCGATATTCGATGGATTTAACTTATCAAATACTGTGCCAAGTTTTTTCAGGACTGGTCCGGGAGGGATTATTTAAAAAATTACATAAAATCAACCAAGTAAACAAAACGGTTTGGACCGCAGCTCTAAGGAAAGCCGGAAGAAAGAACCTTTTAGATGACACTTCCGTAACCCGATTGATCTCCAATGGATTCGATGGATCGATTGTGGTATAAATGACTGGCCCAAAAACATTTCAGGAAAGACGCTGAAAATCACTAAAGGGAATTTTCCCCACGGTTGAGGTAATAAATTGAAAATAGGAACAAAACTGACGATATTTCTTTCCCTTATCATCATCGTCGTCCTTTCCGGATTTGGTTATTTTGATATTTTTTCCCGGCGGGACATCCTGGTAAGAAAAATGAAGGCCGAAGCCAGAAGTACCGGTCGAACCCTCGAAGTATCGATCGAGAAGATTTTTCAACCGGACGAGATGGCCTCTATACAGGGTCTGATCGATGCGGTAACCAAATACGAAAGGACCCTCGGGGTTATTGTCTATTTCCAAAGAGAAAAGGCCCTGTTCCGTTCCCATTCTTTACAAGAGGGCATTGAACCTTATTTTACCTGGATTATGAGATCCATACAGGAGAATCAGGCCCAGGAAACCTTTGGGACTTATAAAAACGCCCCTGTATTTTTATATGCCTTCCCCTTGAACGACCGGAAGGGGAAGACCATTGGTGGGGTGTCGATCCTTCAAGATACCTTTTTTATGGAAGAAGAACTCAAGAAGGCCCAAAGGAATATTTTTATCACGATCTTCGTGCTCATCGGCGGAACGGTAACGCTGGTTCTTTTCGGTACCAGAAAATGGGTTACGCTGCCCATCTCCAAACTGATTGAGGGGGTCAAGAATCTGGCTGCGGGAAATCTCGACCACCGGATAACCCTTAAAAAAGGGGATGAGCTTTCCGAATTAGCCCAGGCCTTCAATCAAATGTCGGTCGATTTAAAAGATGCCCGGGATCGGATCATTCGGGAGGCTGAGGAAAAATTAGAGTTGGAAAGGAGTCTCAGACAATCCGAAAAATTGGCTACCATCGGCCAGTTGGCCTCTGGTCTGGCCCACGAGGTCGGGACCCCTCTCAACATAATTTACGGCCGGACGGAATTGGTCAAACGAAGAGTGGAAGATCAGGAAGAGATTCGTAAAAATTTGGATATTATCCTTTCCCAAACCGAGCGCATCACCCTGATCATTCAACAACTCCTTGGTTTTGTCAGAAAAAAGAAACCCGAACCGGGGGCCCTGAATATCGACCCTTTTTTAGAAGCCACCCTGGACCTCCTGGACCAACAAATCAAAAAACAAGGCATTACCATAATCAAAAAATGGGAGGATCATCTCCCCCCCGTCAATGGAGATCCGGACCAACTGCAGCAGGCCTTTTTAAATCTCCTTTTAAATGCCATCCAATCTATGCCCGAGGGGGGCCTGATTCGCCTTTCCGCTTTTCCGAGAAAGCTTAGTAAGGAGGGCCTTGAGGATAGTGAGAGGCTTTATCTGGAGATCGTCCTGGAGGATACCGGGATCGGGATGGAAAGAGAAGTAATCAAAAATATTTTTAATCCCTTTTTTACCACCAAGAAAACCGGGACCGGGCTGGGTTTGATGGTTACTCTGGGAATCCTCCAGGATCATGAGGGCTGGATCGATGTGGAAAGTGCGGTCGGAAAAGGATCGGTCTTTAAGGTCTATCTCCCGGCCAGGCAAGAGGAGGTAAGGGGAAATGGATAGGGGCATCAAAATTTTAGTCGTCGATGACGATCTTGAGATGTGCAGCTTGCTGTCCGATGTCCTGAAAGGAGAGGGATTCTCGGTCCTGGCTCTGGAGGACAGTATAGAGGCCTCCAGGATTCTCAAAAAAGAAGAGTTCGATGTTATGATAACAGACTTGAAAATGAAGGGCTTGAAAGGTCTGGATCTCCTTGAAGAAGCCAGGAAATCGGCCCCTCTGACGCCCGTCATTATTATTACCGCCTTCGGGACCATTGAATCGGCCATTAAGGCCATCAAGATGGGCGCCTATGATTACATTACCAAACCCTTTCGCATCGATGAGATCGTCCTGACGGTTAAGAAAGCCCTGGAAAATCGCCAATTGAAGAAAGAAGTGGTTCGACTGAAAAAAGAGGTCGAGTCCCGATACCACTTCCACCATCTCATCGGTAAAAGTCCCCTGATGCAGAATATCTATGCTCTCATTGAGTGTATCCGGGACAGCTCCGGAAATGTCCTGATCACCGGGAAAAGCGGAACGGGCAAGGAGTTGGTGGCTAAAGCCATCCACTATAACAGCACCAGAAAAGACGGCCCCTTCATTGCGGTAAACTGTGCGGCCATACCGGAATCACTCCTGGAAAGCGAATTATTCGGATATAAAAAAGGCGCCTTTACCGATGCCAAAACAGACAAACGGGGGTTGTTATTTGAAGCCGCCGGGGGGACGGTTTTTCTGGATGAAATAACGGAGATGCCCCTCATGGTGCAGGTAAAATTACTCCGGGTGATTGAAGAGAGAGAAGTGCGGCCTTTGGGGGATACCCATTCCTATGCTATTGATGTCCGGCTGATCTCGGCCTCAAACCGGAAGATTAAGGACCTGATTCAACAGGGCCGATTTCGGGAAGACCTTTACTATCGATTAAAGGTCATCGATATCGATTTGCCGCCTCTTATGGAACGGAAGGAAGACATCCCTCTTCTGATTCAGCATTTTATCAATAAATTCGGGAAAGAAACCCGGAAAAAAATTTCGGGGATTTCTGAAGAGACTCTAAAAATTCTATTAAATTACCCCTGGCCGGGAAATGTCCGGGAACTGGAAAACATTATTCAAAGGGCCATCACTTTATGTCAGCAGGAGGTGATCCTTCCGAAAGATTTGCCGCTCTCCATGCTTTCGGAAGCTGAAGACGGGGACCTGATAGAAAAAGGGCTTCTCAAAAAACAGACCCTGGAGCAATTGGAAAGGGAATATATCAGGCGGGTATTGATCGAAGTCGGGGGGAATAAATCCAAGGCTGCCGAACTCTTAGGGTTTGATCGAAAAACCCTTTATCGAAAACTTCAGGAAATTTAGAAAAAAGTTACAAGATGCAAGTGTGATGGACATGTAAAAAAGTCCGAAATCGCCCATTTCCGTCATTCACGTGAAGACGGGGACCCAGTAAACATTGAATTGATCTCGGGAAGTCGGATGCTGGCAATTGTAAAAGCCCGCAAGTTTACACAGTTGCGGTGCACCTTTTGGGGTATAAGAGGGCCGATTCGGAAGAACGCTACGCGTTACCGGCGCGCGGCGATCTTCCGCGCGTCCGAGTACACGCGCTGGTTGGCAATTCTTTCATTTGACGAATCGGTTCAACAAAATATCTTCGACATTCCGTCGCGAATCTATGACAGATAACACAAAAACAGTTGTATCTGATATTCTGTAAATAATTCGCCAGGGATGCAATATTATTTCGCGATAGATGTGTATTCCTTGATCTTTCAACTCCGGTACAATCCTACCACGATCAGGCAGGGTGTATAAGTCTGAAGCTTTTTGTTTAATCTTGTATAGTATTTGCAGTGCATTGCCAGGGCTTTCAAGCGCTATGTAATCAATTATTTGTTTCAAATCACTTTGCGCCACTGCCGCCCATTTTACTTGGTATTTTTTGGTCATCTGCGACTGTCTTTCAGCGCTTTTTCGATTTCATCAAACACCTCATCCTGCGGCTTTGCTCGCCCCTCCCTAACATCTGTCTCCCCTTCTGAAATGAGTTTTAAAATACCGATGGCATTACGCATATTTTCATAACTTTGAGGATCTTGCAGAACAGCTCGTGGCTCCCCGTTTTGGGTTATTATTACGGGCCGATGCGTTTCATTAATTTGATTAAGCAAATCGGCTGCCCGTGACTTTAAATAGGTGACTGGCTTGATATCACTTGTAATATTCATAATTTTTTACCTCCTGTCCGAATACAGTACCACATTCGGACCGAAAGTCAAGTTGGAATGC